>JAKAAL010000331.1 GCA_021802375.1 Bacillota bacterium
AATCGGATTTGGCCATTTTAAAACGTTTGGGAGAATTAGCTGAAAGTCGCACCGAATGGGCGCGTCAATACCAAGTCTCAACATTGGTTGCTGAACTATCGCGCACACTTAGGCAGGAACGCGATTTTAGCGTTGAGGCCCATTATACTGAACGTGCTTTCAAGCAGTAAGACGGGCAGCGGGGCATGAGAATTCCTCAAGTGCTTTGGGAATGGACACGGCCTGAAGTACTGGTGTTGGAGGAGGTCACAGGAACCAAGATCAATGAATGGAAATCCTCCCGGTTAGCGCCGAGTCAATTGGCAGAAAAATTTGTGGGTGCTTTATACTATCAGATATTTGTCAAAGGATTTTTTCATGCTGATCCCCATCCCGGGAATATTCACGTAAATGACCGCGGCCAAGTGATATTTCTTGACTGGGGGCTAGTGGGTAATTTTACTCCTGACATGCGAAAAAAATCGGTGGATTTGATAATCGGGCTGTCGTTTGGAAAGTCTTCCCGAGTGGTTGAATCCCTTTTAGCACTAGGTGTAATCGAGGGGCAGGTTGACCGTCACGCTTTGTTGCAGGACGTGGATCGGTTGCGCCGGCGATATTACGAAGTTGAATTAGAGCAGTTCAACTTGGGCCAGGCGCTGTCAGACATTTTAGCACTAGCCCAAACCTATCAAATTCGGATTCCCCCCGAGTATACATTGTTGGCCAAAACTGCGGTGACGGTGGATGGCGTGGTGCGCAGGCTAGATCCCCACGCTTCATTGGTTAATCTAGGGAAGCCGCATGCGCTTGAACTGTTGTGGCAGCGGATTGCACCAGGATGGTGGGCGCCAGATGCTGCGGAGACCGTTATGGAGTGGGCAGAGGTGGCTTCCCGGCTGCCAAGTCAAGTGGACCGGGCATTAAGCACGCTAAGCCAAGGGGAGTTCCGCATCGTCCTTGAACACAAGAATTTGGATAAAGTATTGCAACACTGGGAGCGATTGATCAACCGTTTGGCTTTAACGTTTCTTTTGGCAGCACTTGTTGTGGGTACCGGATTAGTGGTGCACCGCGATCAACTAGACGCCTTGACGCATTTTCCTCTGGGTGAATATGCTTTTATCGCTACTTTGGCAATAGGACTGTGGGTTGTAGTGGGCGCTATGCGACGCGGAAAACTATAGACAGTTGGTTGACAACGACGAACCGCAATCAGTATAATAGCAACAGTTTTGCGAGGTGGAATGATGGAGATACGGGTCTCGGACGTCAAAAAATGGGCGGGACGAGAAGAAACCCTGCATATTGAGAGTAGGGATTTCGAAGACGCTCAACAGCGTTTGGACTTTCCTTTTTTGTCTCCACTGTCGTTGGATGTTAAGGTGCGCAACACCGGGCACGAATTGTTGGTAGAATGCGAAGGAACAGTAAAGGTACAAGCCATTTGTTCTCGGTGTTTGGAACCGTTCGTGTTAGAGATACCATTTGAAATTTTCGAGGAATTTCATGAAGAGGCTGGACCCGACGATCCTTCCTTGGATTACCATCGATTTCTTGGAGACAAAATTGGTTTAGACGTCTTAGTGGCTGACGCAGTTGCGGTAAGTGTACCAATGGCGCCTGTATGCTCGGCAGATTGCCGCGGACTTTGCCCCCAATGTGGGGCCAACTTAAATCTTCATCCATGTGACTGCATCACGCCTGCAGATGATCGGTGGGGACCCTTAAGAGAATGGGCGGAGTCCCACCCCACTGCGCGACAGGAAAAGGACTAAAAGGTTTTAGGAGGAATGCTTGATGGCAGTACCGAAACGGAAGTCACCCAAGTCTCGGACCCGCACGCGGCGGTCGACATGGAAGTTAACAGCTCCGCAGTGGGTTGAGTGCCCCAGGTGTCATGGGGATCGTATGCCACATCATGTGTGTCCGCATTGCGGCTTTTATGACGGGCGGATTGTGGTCAAGCACGATGCATAAAATTCCATGGTTTATCCATGGAATTTTTTTGCATTAATGTTATCACCGAGTATTAACATATAGTAATAAAAGAGGGGGTGCTTGGTTATCGTTGCGGGTAAGCAAAATTGAACGACAACGCCAACTGCGAGAATTGCTCGGCCAAAACCCGCTGCAAACCGACGAAGAGTTGGCAGAGCATTTTGGCGTGAGTGTGCCTACGATAAGACTGGATCGGATGCATCTGGGGATTCCAGAAATGCGATTGCGATCAGAAAATCTGGCCAGGCGGAGTGTAAATCAGGTCAGGGCAATGCATCGCCAGGAAATGGTGGGCGAATTGGTGGATTTAAACATCGGGCACAGCGGTCGGTCGGTTCTGGATACCGACGCTGCAATGGCTTTTGCCCACACCGGGGTTTTGCGTGGACATTACATTTTTGCTCAAGCGGATTCCCTAGCTATTGCGGTAGTTGATGGTGATGTGGTGCTCACGGGGCTGGTCAATGCTAAATTCAAGCAACCAGTGATGGCAGGTGAACAAATTAGTGCTTACGCTGAGGTGATTCGCAAAACTGGTCCCCGATGGGTAGTGCTGGTTGAGAGTCAGGTACGGCAAGAGACGGTATTTCGGGCTAAATTTGTGGTATTTGCGGTAGCGGCGTTAACCGCCGCAAAAGGAGGCAGCAGGTTTTGAAAATTGCCGTCGATGCCATGGGGGGCGATCATGCCCCTGATGCACCGGTAAAAGGAGCCGTAGTAGCGATTCAAGAACAACAATCATTGGAAGTCATATTGGTCGGGGAACCGGCCGCCATTCACCGCGTGTTAACCCCTTTGCCAGAACGCATTACCGTGTTTCCGTCCTCGCAAGTGATCACCATGGACGATCGTCCGGTGGCGGCAGTCAAAGCAAAACGGGATTCGTCCATGGTGCACATGATTAAACTAGTGGCCGGAGGTGAGGCGGTAGCGGGAATTTCCGCGGGAAATACCGGGGCGTTAATGACCGCAGGTTTGCTTAGTCTGGGCCGAATGCCAGGCATTGAACGACCGGCGCTAACGGCCATTTTACCTGTGTTGCAGGGATGGGGTGTCATGCTCCTGGATGTTGGTGCGAACTTGGATCCGAAACCGTCGCAACTGGTGCAATATGCTTTAATGGGCTCGGTGTATTGCCAGGAGGTGTTTGGAATGGCTAGGCCCAGAATAGCATTGCTTAACGTGGGAGAAGAGGCGGGCAAAGGGCCCCCGCTAATCCGTGAAGCGCATCAGTGGCTCAAGTCGACTTCGTTAAATTTCGTTGGTAATCTTGAGGCCCGCGAACTCTTGCAGGGTAAAGCCGATGTCGTGGTCTGTGATGGGTTTTCGGGAAATATTGCATTGAAGCTGACGGAGGGAGTAGCACGGGATATTATGTCCCAATTGCGTCGTGTCATGCTGCGCAATTGGACCACCAAATTGGCAGCATTGTTTTTAAAGTCGGGCCTCAATGATCTAAGAACATTACTAGATTATCAAGAATATGGGGGGGCGCCTCTTTTGGGATTGGACCAACCCATTTACAAGTGTCATGGGGCTAGTGAAGCCAAGGCGTTTCGTATTGCAATCACCATGGCTCACCAATTTGGGGTCTCTGGTAGTCAACAAAGAATTAAAGAGCGGGTTGTGGGGGAGGAGACTAACGGATGACAAAACGCGCGGTAGTCAAAGGGCTGGGGACCTACGCGCCCCCAAAAGTGTTGAACAACCACGATCTAGAACGCCTGGTGGATACCAACGATGAATGGATTGTTACACGAACCGGAATCAAGGAGCGGCACATTGCAGATCCTGAAGAGACCACAAGTGACATGGCTGAAAAGGCCAGTCGCATTGCATTGCAAGAAGCAGGGATCGAGGGAGATGACCTTGACTTTATAATTGTTGCGACCAACACTCCAGACACCCTATTTCCTTCCACTGCTGCCCGTTTAGAGACGCGTCTGTGCGATCAGCCGGTTGCCGGAGTGGACCTGCAAGCTGGATGTACCGGACTGATTTACGCCATCGAAATGGCTTCCGCCATGATTCAGAGCGGAAATTTCCACCGCATTTTGGTAGTGGGAGCAGATAAGTTGAGCAGCATAACCGATTATCAGGACCGGACCACAGCCGTGTTGTTTGGTGACGCAGCAGGCGCGTTGGTGCTGGAGGAACAAGATGCCACGGAATTTGGCATTTTGGGATCCTACTTGCGCGCCGATGGACGCGGGGGTGACTTGTTGGCGCTGCCTGCGGGCGGCTCACGTTTGCCGGCCAGCGCCGCGACGGTTCAAGAGCGCCTGCATTTTCTGAAGATGAACGGGAATGAAACGTTTCGTTTTGCGGTTAAAGCGATGCCGGAAGCAGTGGAAAAAGCTTTAGCCAAGGTAGGCATGACATTGGATGATATGGATCTTTTAGTGCCTCACCAAGCGAACTTGCGCATTATTGACGCGGCGGTACGGCGATTTAACTTGGA
Source organism: Bacillota bacterium (assembly GCA_021802375.1). Next base: position 4,442 of record JAKAAL010000331.1, read on the forward strand.
CCCGGATCGGGTGGTTATCAACATCGAACGCTATGGAAATACCTCGGTGGGAACCATTCCCTTGGCGCTCGACGAGGCGCGCCTTCAAGGGCGGGTACACCGCGGGGATGTGATTGTGCTGGTTGCCTTTGGAGCTGGACTCACCTGGGGTGCCAACGTCATTCGTTGGGGACATTAGTATGAGTGTGGCCATTGTCACCGACTCCACAGCGGACTTGGACCAGGCGTTGTTGACCCAGTATCAGATCGCAACGGTTCCCTTAAGTGTGGCTATTGGGGAAACCTATTACCTGGATCGGATCGAGTTAACACCCACCCAATTCATGGACCAACTGACCCATACCCGAGAACCCGTTCGTACGGCGGCACCTGCACCGGGGGCGTTTGCCACGGTGTATCGAGAACTTCTGGACCGAGACGGCGTCGATGCCATTGTCTCGATCCACCTAAGCGGGGGCTTGAGTTTTACCGTGCGGGCAGCGCAGGCTGGTGCGCGTTTGGTAAATGGGGACATAGCTGTGATTGACAGTCAGAATGCCAGTGTCGGCTGCGGCCTCTTGGTGTGGTGGGCAGCCCGTCGTGCCAAACGGGGGGCAACTCAGGAGCAAATTGTGCGCGAGGTTAAGGCATTGGTGCCAAAAATTCAGTTGCTGTTTGCGCCAGTGACGTTGGAGTATTTGGCGCGGGGCGGGCGCATCGGGCAAGCTGCCCGGTTGATTGGGACTATGCTGGACATGAAACCCATCTTGGAAGTAGACCATGGGATCATTAAGGCGGCCAAAAAAGTGCGCGGTGTGCGCCATATTATTCCGGCTATGATACAGTTGTTTGGGGAACGAATCGTGGAAGGTAGCGATTGTTTGCTCGCGGTAGCTAGCACTACTCCAGTGCCGGAATTGGACCAGTTGTCCCAGGCATTGTCACAAAACTACCATATTGTTGATGAATTGCGGGAAGAAGCTGGTCCGGTGATTGGGGCTCATGCCGGTCCCGGAGCCTTTGGGGCAATTTTATGTCCTTTAGACGCTACCGAGGTGGTACAGTGGAACCAAGATGACAGATGAATACACTAGGAAAAACGAGAGATGGGAGTGAAGAACTTGTCCGGATGGGGCGTGATGTTTCCAGGGCAGGGGTCGCAGTTTGTTGGAATGGGACAGGCATTAGTGGCGTCATCAAGCGTTATGCGACAGACGTTCGAAGAAGCCGATGATGCGATTGGCT
>JAKAAL010000332.1 GCA_021802375.1 Bacillota bacterium
TGATCGGTATCATGTCGAGCGAACTTTTGACGATTACCAAACGGCCATTTCAGAGATGGAGGACGCCGATATCGTGGATGTCTCGGTGCCGCTCGACCTGCACCTGCCGGTGACCGTGGCTGCCGCTCGGGCTAAAAAGCACGTGCTTTGTGAAAAACCCCTGGCACGGGATCTGGAGGAAGCCGACGCGATGCAAGAGGCGGTCTCGGCGGCAGGCATAAAGTTCGCCGTAGGCTTTCAGCGTAACTTGGCCCCCGGGGTGGCATTTTTACAAGAGGAAGTGCGCGCCGGACATTTTGGCCGTCCCCTCCTGTTTACTGCCGACGGCATGGGGGAGGTCCGGCCCAAGCGGTTTATGCACGATCGGTTTGGCAACAACGGTCCCGTGGTGGACTTGATGCAGCACTATTTTTTGCTGTGGGAAACGGTCTTCGAGTCGGAACCGGTGGCCATCGAGGCCTTCGGCTTTATTGCCGCTTCGGACCGTCCTGAGATTGCCCACTTTAAAGAGCGGGCCATCGATACCGCCGTGGTGACCGTACGCTACCGCTCGGGCGACGTGGGCACCATGACCGTCTCCTGGGGACTGGCTGCGGGAACGCGTCTTCCATCTCTTCCAGAACGGCTCATCGGTCCCAAGCAAGCGGCGATCGCGGGGCCGTTTCGTGATTTTAGCTGGCAGGGTTGGACGATTTACGACGGGCCTAAAGAGGAATACCATCCCTTTCCTGCCGTCTACCCGCATGCACTGCAGGCGCAAGCATTCATCGATTATGTTGAGGGCAAGCGTCAAGCGCCTCCCAGTACCCTGCAAGAGGGAAAACGCCTTTTGCGTCTCTCCTTGGCGGCCCTAACGGCGATTGAAACGGGCCAGGTGGTGGCCCTTTAGCCTAAGCCAGTGGGAAATAAAATCAGGCCAACCAGTGTGCAAGGAGGTAGAAGAATGAGTTCGCAAGCACTCAATTTAGTGGTGGTTTGTCTCGATACCTTTCGATACGACTTGGCAACCCACCAAGCTCCCTGGCCGGTCGCTTTACCGAATATCGATCGACTGCGCCAACAGAGCACCGTCTTCACCAACGCCTTCGGTGAGGGTTTGCCCACCATTCCCATGCGTCGGGCATATTTCACGGGGGAGCGGTCGTTTCCCTGGCGCTTTTCATTTGACACCAAGGGCTCTTGGCCGACTGGCCGCGGGTGGCACAAGATTCCGCCTGAGCAGCCAACCTTGGCCGAAGTCCTCTTGGCTCGGGGATATCAGACGGGGCTTATTGCCGACACCTATCACCTGTTTAAGCCCACCGGTAATTTTACCCGAGGATTTTTGGCCTATGAAGCCGTCCGAGGCTACGAGAGTGATAACTTCCGGCCAGGGAAGCTAGGCCCAAAAGAACTGGCACGCTACGTGGCCGATCCCGATCCCAGCCGTTATCCCGTGCTAACGCAGTATCTTTTGAACACGCGAGGGCGGCGCAGCGAAAGCGACTGGTCAACGGCACAAGTCTTTTCCAAGGCCTCTGATTGGGTCTTGGCGGCCTCGCACAGCGAGCCTTTTTTCCTATGGGTGGACTCGTTTGCCCCGCACGAACCCTGGGATCCTCCACGCCCTTATCTTCGTCCCTTTGGCATGGACGCAGAGACGGAGGAGATGGAGGCCATTTATCCCGTCGGCTATACCGATCGCGACCTGTCCGCGCAGGCGATAGAGCGCACGCGCGTGCTCTATCTAGCCTACTTAAGCTTTGTCGATCGCTGGCTTGGCCACCTCTTGGATACCCTTGATCGCACGGGCCTGGCTCGTGAGACCGTGGTCATGCTTGTCAACGATCACGGCACCGAGTTAATGGACCACGGGCAGTTTTCCAAGGCTCCGCACCGACTCTATACCCATAATACCCAAATGATCTGGATGATCCGTCATCCGGATGGGCAAGCCACAAGCTCTGCTGCCTTGGTCCAGAGCCACGATCTTTACCCCACCGCGCTTTCCCTGCTTGGCGTTGACCACGCGCCGGTGGCTGGTGAGGATGTGTGGCCGCTTCGCCAGGCAGAGCCGGGCACTGGGCGCGATCATGTCATCATTGGGTGGGGATCGCATGCCTCGGTTCGAACCTTACAGTGGAACTATATCGTGAACTTTGAAAATCCCGACAAAGATCCCGAACTCTTCGATCTTCATCGCGATCCAGGCGAATCGAAAAACCTGGTTGAGAAGCGTCCCGAAGTGGCTCAGGACATGCGCGCTCGCCTAGAGGCGATCATCGGCCCCTTACCTGCCACCTTAGCGGATACGGTAAAGCCCAGCGATGCACCCGTCCGCGACTACTTCCAATCGAAAATCGACCAAACCAAGCGAGATGCGGGATTCGTCTAACCATCTAAGCAAAGAACGAAGCAGGAGCGAGCGATGGCCGGTCCGACCGCGCTAGGGGATCGGTTGGACTGGCCATCCAGCAGGGCCCATCGTGTCGGGTAACGCGCTATCGCGGCTGATGTTCCACCATGGGCCGATATCGCCAAGGAACGAGCGCGAAAGCATAAAAGTGCACCAAGGGGAAAAGAGAGTGGATCGTGTCCGTCCTCCAAGAAATGCGTACGTACTTTAGCGCGGAGTAAGTCATCAAAATCGAGCGGTACGCCATCGATCACCGCCCAAGCCATTGCGCAGGCCGTCCGTGATCTCGTCGATCACGGGCTCGGAATGGATGCCGCCTACGAGGAGTCCTATTGGGCGAACGTCGAATCCCTCAAACTGTTAGAACTTGCGGGGGTAAAAGACATGGACACCCAAGACCAACGCATCGGCAAGATCACGGCGCAAAACCAAGCCAAAGCCCGCGAGCGAGCCGATTAGTTCTTCCAGTCCCTCGCCGCCCCGGAAGAACTGATCGAGCCGAAAGACGCGGAGCAACGGCGGATAGGGGAAAACGGTCGGGGAGTGCGAGAGCACTTTCCCTATTGGCGGGTGAATGACTCGGAGGGGATCGTTCATCCGGTGCCAGGGGCTCTACCTGTCTGCGACCTTGGCGCTCATAACGGAATCACGCATGCTGCATTAGCGGGCAGAAGTGTGCATTACGGTCACCTCATTGGCTCTCGCTGGATCCGGATTCATGGAAAGTCTTTATCCACACGGCGTGGCGACTCGTCAAAACCGCGAGACGATCCGGAGCCTCGACTGCTATCGCGACGGCTCGGCCGTCGGCCGGAGGAATAGGCAGGGTGATAACGGAATGGCCTAAGGTGACGATGTGTATTGCATGAGCACTCCAAAATACTACCGTATCGTGCTCAGAGAGTTCTGAGGACCCAAGGGTCATTCTGACTCGGTGGAAGACCCAACGCGCCCCCTCTTTGGTAAACCAGCCAAACCGCGTCGCCCCCGTGGTAGTTGGGACAATTTTTGCAGGTATGGCCGCGATGGTGCCGTTTGTCACCGCAGGAAAGGGAGCAATCAATCCATCGTTGGCCCTCGATGGTAGCGATATCGAACCTTGACTGGGGGGATTGGCGCGATATTCCACGGCTGCCGGCAAGGACGATGTGCCGGTGTCTACGGTCATAATCAACCGACCGCCGCGCAGCGCGGTAATCCCGGTAGGATATCCGTCGGGAAGCGTGATGGGGCTCGGATTCCCCGCTCCTTGGTTCGCCAACGCGGTCCAATGTACACCCCTGTCACGACTGAGGTACAGAACCTTCGGCATCATGCTGGCTGAAGGAGTGCCATCTACCAGCAACCAGACGAGTCGGCCTGATTGAGCGAGCATGATCTGTCCAGCGCCGACCCCGGCAGGTAGCCGTATTCGCCAGACTCGGTACCATCCTGGCCGTTTCATCTGATGGCGATAGACTGATAGGGAAAACGGTTCGGTGCGACTCCATACCGGATCGGTTTCTATGGCCGCCAGACATTGCACCGAGTTACAGACAGTGGCGAGCGCGCTGATGTTCATCCTTGGGAGTACGACGATTGGAGTAGAACGCCACTGCCCCCGGGTGTACTGTGCCACCGTTAAGACCCCCCGGGACGAGGCCTCAGTTGGCTGATCGACAGCGTGAAAGGTTCGGATGATGCCGTCGGAGACGGTTAGAAGGGGCGACATCACCGGAGCGTACCCGGATATCACCGGGCCAGCGCTGGCCACCGGATAACTGAATCCAGCAAAGACCACCAGACTCCCCAGAGCGCCAGCCGTGAGCAATCGTCGCACTTGAAGATTCGTCCTTGCGCACCAGATAATTAGGTCCATGTATGATAAGCCCTCGCTCAACAAAGATTTCACCACAAAGCCATCGAACCTTCTAGGAAGCGCTCTACGGATCTGGCCCACCACTATATAAACGTTCATTGCAGGGGATTGGTTTCCTCGTAGCAAAACACGTAGCAGAAGCTTCTGCTGGGGCAATCGGGAGACATTAAATGGTCCAACTACCTGGATTACCAAATCCTTCGTCGTTATCCACGTAAACGTGCAGAGCAGATATGGCTACAACGTTTGTTGAACTCGACGAAGCCACCGGTAATGACGGAGAGAAATTCTGACAAGGCACAACGGCTTAATATTGGGCCACGATCGTGCAGAGTTCCAGTGGAGGTGTTCCTCAGGGGGTGGTGCTCGCTGAGTGGATTACCGAGGGGGCAGCTAATTCGAAGAACAGTCGAGCCAAATGCAACAATCTCGGCGATTGTGAGCTAGAACCTTCTCTGGATCGTGTGGAATTACCGACACCAATACCGACGTATGCGATTATGAAAGCAGCTTGTACCAGACTGCATAGGCCGCAGAAGCGCAAGGTCAAGTTCAGGCCGCGAAATATTGCGATAGCATTGTCGCGGATTCACTTAAAAGTTCCTTAACCTCCAGTGGATCCAGGATAAAGACATGGGCAGACAAACAATATCCATCGCATTCCGACGCCCCCCACCAGTTGGTATAATGCGGCTTTGGCGGGTGGGAACTCCGACTGGGATGAGGATCACTACATTTGTGACAGGGGGTCGTCGCGATCGTATCTACTGTATATTATTTACGAAGATGGCATTGATGCTCTTGCCTAGCGATTTCTTTTTGTCAACCCGATCGGGAGTCCGCGAGACTCTTGGTCGGGTTTACGATGCAGGTGCCGAGCCCAGTCGTTGAAATAGGGAATGCTGGATCACAGTGAGCTCCCGGTGAACGAACCAGGGAGCTAGCGTGGCAACTGTGGCGTGGGCTGTGTCCCCGATATGACGAACCGTAATGGCGGCCTGGTAGTAAAGCCCGCTAGGGCGCCAGACGCCGATGCCATATACGGATGGTCCGTGGCCATCCTGGCAGGCAAACAGAGCCTGATGACTATGGTTCTGATAGGCAAGGGTAGCCGGATGCACTTTCGAAATGTAACCCGCAGAGGGTATAGGGCGTTATACCGGATGATGCCACCAATGGAGACGGACTCACGATGATGGTCGCTACGGGGAGGAAATGGTGTTGCAGAAGTATCGGTTTGTCCGTTTCCATCTTGGGCGTCGGAGTTTCGTTCTTGGGGGGGCGCTCTTGGCAAGTTTCCTGCTAGTGTCTAATGCATGGGCAGCGTTGACCCCACCATCTACCTCAGCCCCGACCGCTGTACAGTTGCAACTCCTCACCATGAAAACCACGACGACGGGC
>JAKAAL010000002.1 GCA_021802375.1 Bacillota bacterium
GGAACTGGGGTTTATGATGGGCAAACATCGCAATTCCCATCGCCAAAATAGTGGTGAGGAGTTTCCATCCCGGATTAAGCCGCCCAATCGGGGATTGGGCCTGGCGACGGTCCACTTCAATAAAGCGATGACCGAGCGTGGGAGTCTGGATCACCCGTTCGTCTGGGGGATTGTTGGAATCCGACGTCACCATGAGGTGGGCCTGGGTCATGATATCGGTACGGTAAAAAAGATCCTGTGGAAGTCCATCAAAAATCATTTGACCCGCAACCAAAACCACAACCCGAGTGGCGTAACGCCATACCAGATCCATATCATGGGTCGTCAGCACCACTGCTTTTCCTTGTTCTTTCAAGGCCGTCAAACGAGTCATGATGTATTGCTCGGTACGCGCATCCTGACCAAACGTGGGTTCATCAAGCAAATATGCCAAATGAGGATCCCGCACCATCACCGCCACCGATAGACGGCGCTTTTGACCTTGACTTAAGGCAAATGGGCTCTGCTCCGCCTGTCCTTGCAACTCGAACTCCCGTAACAATTGTTGCACATCGTCAGGAATATCCTGGTCCACAAATCGGTTAGCCAACTCATCGGCAACCCGCTCAAAGATAAATTGATGCTCGGGATTTTGAAACCCAAAGGCCACCGGAACGACCAGATCAGGTTGAACCGAAGGCAGGGTGATGTGTCCTTGGGTTGGCTGGATCAGTCCTGCCAATAGACTTAAGACAGTAGATTTGCCGGAGCCATTGGGCCCAACAATGGCCACCAATTCTCCCGGGCATATATCAAGCGACACCTCTCGCAAGGCATAAGACGGAGACCGCCCCTGTTTTTTCAGACGTTTCCCCAGTCGTTTAGAGACGTAGGTATACGAAACGTTTTTTGCTTGCAATACTGGCTTCCCGAGGTGAACCTCCCCGGTCTCACGCGAACGAATTAGGCTTTCCCGATCAAATCCCGGTGATAAGCCTTCAGGAATCAATCCTTCCGCCATCAGCCAGTCCCATTGCTGGCGGATAACGTCCCTAGTGGTCCCTGCACTGCGAATCTGTCCGCGACGGTCAATGAGCACCAAGTGTGGCACAACATCCACCAACGTTTCAAATTTGTGTTCGATGATGAGCAAAGTACGGCCACTACGAATCAACTGCTCAATTTCGGCAAACACTTGGCTCGTGGCTTCAGGGTCAAGATTGGCTGTCGGTTCATCAAAAATCAGCAACTGCGGATCCATCGCCAGATCCGCCGCCAACGCCAACTTCTGTTTCATCCCCCCTGACAGTGCATAATTAGGGGCTTCGATATCAATCGCAAGACCCGCTGTGTCTAAGGCATGTCTAATGCGAGCGGACATCTCGCTCGGTCGGCATCCTATATTTTCCAATCCGAATGCAATCTCTTGCCCCACTGTCAATTGGCAAAACTGCGCTTCGGGATCTTGAAAAACATAGCCCACCGCTCCTGGTTGCTGTAAGATCGGCGCATGCCGTATTTGTCCGGTTATGTTGGCTTCCACTGATTGGGGAATCAAGCCTGCTAAGACCATGGCCAGGGTGGATTTGCCAGAACCACTCGGCCCTATCACCAGCACCGCTTCTCCCTCAAAGAGGGAGAAGTCGATGTTGCGCAATGCCGGGGCATCTTGCCCAGGGTAGGTGACAGTAAGCTGGCAAACCTCCACCCAAGGCTCCAACAACGCCGGTCGGGTGGTTTCAGTAATACTCATGACGCCTTGCCAATCGGTCGCGAAATGGCGAAATTGCGCAAAACGCCGGTGCGCTTGACGGCATCGCCCACCCATTTCGACAACAGACCTGATAAAATCGCGCCGCTGAGCATGGTCACTACAAGATATCCCAATTGTGTCACTATGGTATACTCATTGACTCCGTAGTAAAAGTAAGAATAGATGTAATTGCCAATGCCACCCACTGCTGTAGCAAACAACATCCAGGCCAGGCTGTACTTTTTATAGCCGCCCATCATAAACCCCAGTTCCACGCCTAATCCCTGGGCAATACCAATGGTAAATGCTTGGATGCCATAGGGACTTCCGAGAGCAAATTCCACAAAGCCCCCTATCGATTCTGCCAACACTGCAGCACCAGGGCGCCGAATGATATAGGGCACTATGCCTGCAGCAATCCACCATAATCCGTTAAATCCCGCAGCCACCACCGGATTGATACCGCTGGGCACAAATTTGTAGAGCAAGTCCCAACCTAAATAAATTGCGCCGCAGGCTGTCGCCAACACTGCGGTAACCACGATGTCTCGTAACTTCCACTGCATTGTCCCACTCTCCCCACCGTTCAAATTAAGGAGTGAGGGGTGTATAGACAGAAAAATCCTCGTTGCACCGCAAGGTGCAAACGAGGCTGAATTCCCGTCATGGCACTTTCCTCCCGCTGGCATTACCCAGATCGAGTTGAAAGGGTTAGTAGCCGCTAGCGGACTACTTCTCAGCCTCTTGGCACCCCTAGCACCGTTAATAGACAATTTGTCTACGGATTCATTATAACCGATTTGCCAAACCGTGCCTACTAATTTCTACGGGCCTTGCCTTGCCATTGCCGGCGAATGCGATATAAGAGGCGCCAATCGCGTTTCATGTTGGTCAGCACTGAGCCTAATTGCGCAAATGCCTCGGGACGCCGTCGGGAACCAAACACCCCATGCATCGCGAACCGACTGAGTTCCGTCGCCACTACCGTAATCGGATAGTACTTGATCAACAAGCGAAAGCGCGCTGTTTCCGCCTGTAAATGGCGTTCTAAGAAATGAAGCGGATCCGAATGACCTGGTTGATGCAGTACTCGGCTACTAGCCAGAAACACCACGCGATACCCAAGTTTTCTTATCCGGATACCAATCTCGGTATCGTCATGCCACTTTAAAGAAGATTCGTCTAAGGGCCAAATCGCCTCCAGACCATCACGACGTATGACCATCCCGCATCCCATCGGATAATCACAGTCCGTCCCTGAGAGATCCATGAGATCGCTCTCGCGTGACGGCAATGTATCCCCCCTATACCGATCATAGCCATGACCGCCACCGTCTAAAAACGATCCCGCCGCATTAATAACATAGCCTTGATCCATAAGCACGAGAGGGGCCACAGCCCCCACTCCAGGATCCCCGTTTAACGCCACTACCGCTTGAGGAAGCCATTGGTCTGTCGCCTGACCATCGGCGTCGAGAAACGCCCAGGCATCCCCTTGGGCCACTTCGACGCCCACGTTGCGCCCACCCGCAACCCCGTGATTTTCTGCCATAGTCACCAAGTGGATGCGGGGATTAATCAACGCCTTAGATTTAACCAATTGGACACTATTGTCGTCCGACCCGTTATCCACCACCACAATTTCCAATGGAGGTTCCACCAAACGGTTTAGGCTGTCCAAAGCGTTGCCCAACACAGACGCCCCATTGTAATTGACAATGATCACCGACACTGCTGACACGGCGAGCGAGCTCATAGGCGACACACCTCACGATACAAGGACGCATGTTCCTGCCAAGCCTGCTGCCAGGTGCCAACAGGGATGGTTGGCCGGACAGGGTGGGTTAACAAATCAAAGATAGCTTGGGCCCATTGTTCGGGATCCTTGGGCTCAATAAGCCGAATTCCTGCATCGTTCGGTAAATCACGGACCCCCCCAGTGGGGGTGGCTAAGGTCGGCACCCCATTAGAGATGGCTTCCATCACGGGCAGCCCAAATCCCTCATAGTGGGAAGGCATCACGTACAGTGACGCGTTCTGGTAATACCATAAAACAGCGCGGTCGTCTTGATATCCCATAAGGTGCACACGGTGCTTATCTTTCATTTCTTGGACTCTGGCATAAAAAGTATGGTTTTTCCAGCCACCGCCACCCACTAGCACTAAATGGTGGGGAACCTGAAACCGATCCACCAAGACGCTGAAAGCTTGCAGCAAAAACTCTAAATTCTTTCGTGGCTCAATGGTACCCACGTGAAGAAGAAAAGGCAGGGGAGCCGCTAATGGTTCGACTGCAACTATCTGTCGCAATCGATCTGAGCCTAGCGCAATGACCCGGATTAGGCTGTCATCAGTAGCCGGGAAGTAACGCAACACATCGGATTTTACTTCCGCGGAGGGTACGATGATGCGGTCCGCACGACCAACCGCATGGCGAACTACCCGCGTCAAATATTTCCGGGTATCGTCATTCACAGTCTCTCCAAAACGAAGATAGGCCAAATCATGAATGGTCACGACTGCCGGTATTTTTACAAAAGGAGGAAGGCTAAACGCTGGTCCATGAAAAACGGAGTAGTCGCCCTGACGAAGATGGATCGGCAATGCCACAGACTGCCAGGGCAGTCGGCCGATTCGGGGAACAGCCATTATGGAGGCATGGTGAGCAGTAAACGATAAAGGCACTAGGCGCACTGGCCCCATGGTGTCTTGCTGAGAGGCCTTGACCAACTCTTGGATATACTGCCCTACCCCAGCCAGTTCCTTTTGCACTGTCAATATTCTTGCATCGATGGCCACCCGCGGTACAGCCGTCATCGTTTCACCTCCTCCAATGCTTTTATGTACGCTCGATGAGTCAACTCGGCTGTCTTCCCCCAGGAAAATTGCCGTGCCCGATCAAGTCCGCGCTGACGCAGGTCATCTCGATATGCCTCATCAGACAGCAAAGTTTCAATGTGTTTGGCCACGGTGTGCGAGTCGGCAGGGTCGACCAAGATTGCGGCATCATTTGCCACTTCCGGCAACGACGCATGGTGAGCACAAATCACGGGACACCCTTGACTCATCGCCTCCAGCACCGGCAGCCCAAAACCCTCGTAATGGCTTAAGTACAAAAATACTATCGCCCTTTGGTACAGCGTTTGCAAATCATGGTCGCTGACCATGGCTTCAACAGCAACCCGCCGACCAAGTCCCAGGTCTCGTACCAAAGCCTTGATTTGTGTCAGACCATGCGGCTCAACCCCAACAATTTTTAATCTCAACTCTGGATTCGATACCAAGGCAAATCCCGCAAAAGCGGCCTTTAAGTTTTTACGAGGATCCAAAGCCCCTAGAGTGAGAACAAACGGCGGGTCCGACCAGCGGGAAGGCGATTGGCAGAGGGGAAATTTTCCGGCCAGCGGCGTAACCGCAATGTGGTTTAGCGGAACCTTTAGGGTCACCGCAATATCTTGTCGGGCATGTTCCGAAACGGTTAAAATTTGTAGCGCACGCGGAGCCAGTCGTTTCAATGCATTCATCCGGTAAACCCTGCTGATATGATGCCGAAGTGGAATCTCCGCGGGGAAATCCCGGCCCCGATGCCACTCGATTACGTCATGAACCGTTAAAATTTGCGGTGGCGAGGGTTGCAGTGGGCCAATGTTGGCGGTCCCATGCAGTAATTTGGCGTATCTGGCAGCCCGTGGCCATGTCCACTGCTCCCAAGCAAAGAAATTGACAGCGGAAACAATGTGCACCGGATATATTCGGCGCAAATCCGCCAAAGTTTCAGGGTCGAACAGCTTATCGCCGTATAACACAATCTGATAAGGAGAATGGATCGCACTCAAATGGGTAACGACTTGGTAAACGTACTCTCCCACCCCGCGTCTGGGACTCCGTAACCCATAGCGGGCGTCCACCGCAATCACCGGCTTCATTTGATTTGCCACTGGTGCGGCAAAACTAAAAGACCCGGGGTCTTCTGCATAGCTTGTACAGCAAACCGGATTAAGGCCCGCCATTCCGCCAGCCGTCTCCCATTTTTATCGTACACCGCCGCATCCACTTCATATTGCCCACTTGTCAGATACAATTCAGGCAATTGCACCCGAATCTGTCCCGGCCCGGGAGCAAAGCGCATGGATTCTCCGTCGAGCATCGAAGACAAACTGACAATTTCTAACCCGTCAGGACGCCTAATGGTATAGGAAAAATGGCCCTCCATTTCTACCCCGGTTTGGTTATCAAATAGTGTAACTATGACCACGGCATCCCCGGACTGAATACTGTCGACACGGCGAGAGCCGGTCTCAATATATGCCTCGTTCACGATGAACGTCGTGTCATAAGTAGTCTCTTGAACTGGTTCTTGCGCACCGAAGCTGGCATTTTGATCAATCATGCTTTGCCGATAGGCAAACACCACATCTCGTGGATTGCCGACGATTTGCATTTCTCCTCGGCTAATCCATACCGCGCGATCCATCAACCGCTCTATCGAGCCCAAATCATGCGATACCAAGAGAATGTTGGTGCCACTGCGTTTCATAGTAAATATCCGGTCCATGCACCGTTGCTGAAACGCCTCATCCCCAACCGCCAACACTTCGTCCACGATTAAAATTTCGGGATCCACACTGGTCGCCACCGCAAATCCCAATCGCGCTTGCATTCCCGACGAGTAATATTTGACCGAGGTGTCGATAAACGGACGAATATCGGCAAATTCGATAATCTCTTCCATTTTGGCATCGATGGCCTTGCGACCCATGCCCAAAATGGATCCATTGAGGTAAACATTTTCCCGACCAGTAAAATCTGGGTGGAATCCAGCACCCAGTTCAATCAGTGCCGAGACCCTTCCGGAAACAGCAATAGAACCTCGCGAAGGTTTCATAGTCTGGGTCAAAATTTTCAGCAGGGTGCTTTTCCCTGACCCGTTGTTGCCAACAATGCCAAAACTGGTGCCATGGGGCATATCGATAGTAATGTCGCGCAGAGCCCAAAACGGTTCACTCCTGGGTCTTTTGCTCCGAGGTTGGGGAATCATCCGTAACAAGAGGTGCCCCACGCTATCAGCCCGGTCTTTTTTTATCAGAAACTGTTTCCATACGTGGTCCACGGAAATCGATGCCACCTACATCACCTCCGCGAACAGCGGCTCCACACGCTTAAAAAGCGCAATGCCGCCTAAAAAGACAAACCCGGTCCAAGCAATGGCCACCCATAAATATTCCGGGTGCAAAACATGGCCAGTGAAGATGACGTTGCGTTCCAATTCAATCATGGCTCCTACCGGATTGATCAGCAAAATAATTTGCAAAGATTGGGGATGACCTGACAGACGATACATTACCGGCGAAAAGTATAGCCATACCATTAATAGCAATCCCATCAACTGAGTTACATCCCGGTAGAGCACATTCAATGCTGCCACCATGTAGCCAATTCCCAATGTGAAGAACATTTGGATCATTAATATCCCAGGGATCCAAAGACTTGTCCAATGCACCGGCACCCGGTAAAGCAGGATAAACACCACCAAGACCCCAAGCGAAAACAAAAAATCAATGAAGCGCGCCAGAACGGCAGCCGTCGGCAGCACGATCCGAGGAAAGTAAATCTTGGCAAGCAACGCAGCATTGCCCGACACACTTCCTACCGCTGACATTACCCCATTGGCAAAAAAATTCCAAAAAGTGAGTCCCCCTAAATAAAAGACCACATAAGGGATTGGCTTGGTGGATACATGAAAAATAACCCCGAAAACAAAACCAAAAATGGCAGCCGTAACCAAGGGATTGATAATGGCCCAATAAAGGCCGAGCAATGAGTGTTTATAGCGAGTTTCCACATCTCGGGACGCTAAATTGCGCGTCAATTCCACCCATAAACCGGCGCCTTGCAGTCGTTTGGCGAGACGGGTCCACCACTCCCAACGACGAATAGTACTCGTCGACGCGTTCTGCACCATTGCCCTCCTTCCCAAATGTTCCGTTGTTGTACACCAGTGGACTGGATCGTCACCCGCCGAGCGACTGAGGCGGCAACGGACGGGTCAGTTGAAACAGCCACACCCCCGCCGCATGATACCGTATATGGCTTTTCCCAGGAGATTTGGCGATATTGAGCCATGCTGTCAAAATGGGCGAGGTGCTGTATCCATCACTGATTTCAGGATTCAACAAAACATAGGTATGATTCGGTATAGTACGCGAGGTAATGACGGTGGTAGGCCAGTTGCGAACGGTCACCCCGCGGTGCGGCAAGATGTAACTTTGACTGACCAAAAGGGAAGACTTCGGTACCAAGCTTAAGGCAGCCGCAATTTCCGCGCCATTGGCTGGCCGAGGCCGCCAAGTGGAATGGTACAAATATGCCCCCATTAGTACCACCCAACCGCTGGACCACAGAAGTGCCCATTTGCCAAGACGTCCTGTGATAGAATCACAGGACAATAAAGCCATAGCCCCAAAGGCCGCCAGCAAGGCACTGTGATCGGTAAAGGGAGAGGTATCAGCAACAGAACCCCGTGCAATATTCCACGCTAGCACCCCTCCGGCCAAGAGCCACCAATGGTTTAATGCCGAGCGGCGCCGAAATAACGCTCCGGCTGCTACACTCGGTGGCAGCAGCGCCCATATTAGATAGAGCACGGTGCGCAAGGATAACCGCCCAGCCCAGGCCCAATGCGGCAGTATCAGCCCTCCGTGCGCCAGAGACCAATAGAGCACGGTAAACGTCAAGTCAGCTGCACCGAACCAACCACTCTTTTTACTCAATAGTAATCCGATCCCGGTTAACACCAAAGCACCCGCTACCGATATCCCTAATCCGGTCATCAATACCAGCATGATCCCGAAGCCCCACCAACTTTTCTTGAGTGCAAACCAAACCAGCCATAGCAATAGAGGGGCCGCCCACACCCCTGGATGGAAATCATAGATGTTGGCGGCTATGAGCGACGGGTATAATAGATAAAGAGAACTGATAACGGCGCTGGTGCGAGGTTCTAACTGCCACAATTGACCTATCCGGTACACAGCCAAGGCTCCGCTTCCCACCACCAGAGCACTTAAAAAAAATAAAAAGCCTACTCCTAACACACTGGTCAAAGGTGCCAATACCCAAATGATCCAACTGTGGTTTGACGCAATCGCTCGGGTTAGCGGGTTGGTGAGCAAATCTTTTGACTGTCCGTGCGTGATCAGGCTAAATGCCGCCAAGTATCCGCTCAAACTATACCCATGGACGACATAAAGACTATAGCGAACTGCCGCAAGCGTGGTTACCACCGCCCCGTACGCCCAAACCCATGCCCACCTGGCGAATCGGTCCGGTTGCAACAAGCTGCCCTGACCACTTCCGCGAGTTGTCGCAGTACCGTCATGTAAAGTAGAAATCATAGCGCCTCATTCTATCGTGCGATGGAATCCTTGACGCATTGATCCTGCCACAAGTCGAACACTGTCGCAACCGTTAGTCGATCATGACGATCTTTGGAGAATTGACCGACTGCCTGAAGCTTGGTATCTTGTGAGAAGTCCGATAGCAAAAAAGGAGGCCGTGCCGATGGGTCTTCCCACCGTCAGTATTGTCATTCCCTGTTATAACCAAGGCCCTTTTTTAGGTGAATGTCTGGCCTCGCTAAAGTCTCAAACCTATCCGGCAAATCTAGTCGAAACCATTGTGGTAGATGACGGATCCGGACCAGATACCAAAGAGACCATTTCCCGGCTAGCGCAACAATATGCGTTCCATTTAATCACCCAGGTCAATGGTGGTTTGAGCCGCGCCCGCAATGTTGGGATTGCCTATGCCTCAGGTGACTATATACTTCCCCTGGATGCCGATAACTATTTATCAGCAGACGCGATTGAACTGCTAGTTACCACGATGCGCGACAGTCAAGCAAAAGATCCCCACGTAATGTTTGTCTATCAGGACAAGGTTCTGTTTGGTGTCGAAGAATCATACGTTCCCCACCAACCGTATAACTTGTACCGGTTGCTGAGCGATAACTTTGCTGATGCCTGCAGTTTGCTGGACCGCCGAGTGTTTGATTGGGGTTTTGCCTACAACGAGACGATGCAGCAAGGTTACGAAGACTGGGAATTCCACTTGCGTCTAGGTCTCTATGGGTTCATTGGCCGCCGCCTCCAAGGCCAAACCTTTTTCTATCGCCGCTGGGGGTATTCGATGGTCAATAGCGCAGACAGGACTAAAACACAACTCATGGCCAAAATTCACGACGAATTGGCCTCCGTATATTTCCCACCCCACCAACGGGAGATTAAACGAAAGTGGTCGCCCGGGGTTGACATTGTCGCTCCTGACGTGTTAGTCGAGGCGCAATCTTTGATGGACAGCAAAGTCGTTTCCCTGACCGATGTGGAGCATCCATTTGCCGAAAAGGATCTCCTAACAGCCAAATACCTGTTCTTTGCAGCCCCCGGATTCACTGAGACCCCAAACGATTCCGCTCTCATGGAAAAATTGGCACTAACCTTGGAAATGCGGCAGGATATTCACGTCATCCTACTCAAACGTGGCGAGATGACCCTCGGACGGTTTCTTCGTTCCCGTTTTGTCTTTGCTGAGCTTCCTGTGCATGAATCCCACTGCACCTGGGATCAGCTGGATCCGATGATTGCCGCTAAAACCGATGTGTATGTATGGGACATGGAAAATCAAACCCTCATTACCATCTCCCAGTGGCAAGTTCCCCCTGAACGCCGCATATCGCGAGCCATTAAAAACTTCGGCAAGCGCCATGTGGCACCCCGCATTGGTTTTGATACCGCGTATCAACTGTTTTATCATAGCTACCGGGTATTTCAACTGTCTAAGCGAGCACTGCGCCCGCACCCCCGAACGAGGCCGCCACAACCCATGGATGGCCCGGAAACTGGCGAACATTTCGACCAGGGATTTCGCCATTATACAGATATTTTGTTTTAAGGGCCAATGTTTCACCGCCCCCGATTCCTGTAAGAGACTAAAATGTTGCAAGGAGATTGTGCATGAAGAGCCACCTGTGGTTTTCGGAAAACACCGATGTCCCTACCCAAAGTCCTTGGGTAAGTGGGCATCGATTGCGCCATGGAATTTGGCCAAAAGACCCCTCTCCAGAAGAGATACACTATGTTGCCGATGTCAAATCACGTCTCGCAACATATTCAGGGTGCAAAATTGGGCTGTTGGACCTGGATGATGAAACCATTTGGGACGTATCCCGCGCAGTGTCGCGGCAGGTGGACCTCTACCTATGGAATACGGCCTCTACCATCGGTGCCCCTCCATCGATGGTACATGACTTAGCCTTTGAAACTCCCGCCCCTGGATCCTGCGATGTAATTGTGGTCGGTTATCGAATATGGCAGGCACTGCCTGGCATTGCCGAGTTTGCACTTGGGGCGCTAACATCCAGAGGAGCAATCCTCATGCCATCCGCAACAGATCTATCGTCGTCGGCGCTCGCCATGGACAATGCCCAAAGCACCCCCCATCTTTTTGTGTGGCGTCGGACCCGAATCAACTTACTCATGGTGGCACCCGGACTCGTCGCAGGCGGCGCCGACCGGGCCCTCATTGACTTAATTAATGGCCTGGATTCCAACCAATTCAATCTCTACTTGGCCACCACTGAGCCTCAATCCAATATCTGGATTAAACATATCCTAAACCGAGTCACAGAATATTGGGATATCGGTTCGATGGGAACTGACCATTTGATGCGGCAAAACATGTTGCAGCATGTGGTGATGACCAAACATGTGGATCAGATGTACATTATGCACTCCCAAATAGGGTTTGATATTCTGCCTTGGCTTAAGGCCCATACCTATGTCAAAACTATTGCCCAGTTTCACCTGGAAGAACCGGGAGGGGGATGGATCCAGTATGCCCTCAGTCGCTATCAAAACCTGATTGATCGGATTGTAGTAATTAGCCATGACTTGAAGCAGCAGCTAATCGCCAAGTATTATGTTGAACCCCACAAAATCTCAGTGGTGTACTTAGGCCTCGCGGTACCTGATTCGCCAACCCCTCCCCCATTGCCTGCATCCGCAGGTGAAATCCGGATTTTATATCCGGCTCGACTGGATCCCCAAAAGGCTCCGGGGCGAGTCGTTGACATTGCTCAGATGCTCCAACTGCAACAGATTAACGCCATTATCGACGTTGTCGGCAGTGGTTCCTTGGAAACCGATTTGCGGAACATGTTGCGACGCACTCGATTGGAATCAAAGGTCTTGTTGCACGGCGCCGAGGATCCGGCAAAAATGCGGCAATGGTATCAAAAGAGCCATGCCGTCTTACTAACCAGCGACTACGAAGGATTGCCCCTGGTCATTTTAGAAGCAATGGCCGAAGGCCGCCCCGCCATCGCCCCCGATCTCGGGGCAACCCGGGAAGTGATTACACCAGATACCGGATTTTTAATTCCAGAGCCCTCAAACATTAGTGCCTATGTCCATGCCATCGATGAATTGGCGCATAATCCCCGTCTAGTCGAAACACTTGGTGCTGCAGCGCACCGCCGTGTTCAGCAGCAATTCGATCCTCATGACACCCTCAAGAAATACCAAGAGATATTTTTCGGTCTGACTCGCCCGGTGACATGAGCTCAGCAATGTTCATACAATCTCTCTCGCCGCCGGGTCGGTCGGCCGGTGGTGACGCACCGGGACCGCCTCCTCCGTTTTGATGCAGAGCTTGTATTTGCGATTTGCTCTGCCACTCTTATTCGGCAACCTGCTCCGAAAATCCCAGAGCACGATGTGGGCATCATAGAACAAGCCCACCGTATCGGTATATTGCGCGGGTCAAATTAACGTTTTTAGGCGACGGACTTGAACCGATGAAGCTTGAGGGTCAGCAAGGTATCGAGTCGTGATTGATGCTCTGTCGACGTGTTGGCCAAGCACGTGGAGATCGCATCGCAAAACTCGGGAAACTTCTTGTAATAGTGGGAGCGGAGGCACTCCGCTTTGACGAATGTCCCGAAACGTTCGATGAGATTCAGATTGGGCGAGTAGGGAGGCAAAAAGAACAGGGTGGTCCCGAGGGCGGCGGCTTTTTCCCGTACGAAGGTATTGCGGTGATAGGCCGCGTTATCCAAGACCATGGTGAGGGGAGGCTCCTGAAATTTCTTATGGATCATGGCGAGCAATGTGGCCACCGAAGTGGAGTGGAGGTAGCTGGTGTTGGTGAATGTGTCATCCGTGATTGCAGGCAAAGCGCCTAAGACGTTAAAGCGTTGGCGTCCCGGCGAGGTGGGGACAAATATCTGTATCAGACACCGCAAGCAGCCCAGAAGGGCGCCCACGAAGAATACGTGGCGCAGGCCCGCTTGGGCTTCCGCGAGAATCGGTTCCCGTGGATCGGTGAGAAAGGTCTCCTGGACCTCGGGATTCGCTTTGGAGGGAATGGGTGCGACTTTGCGGTATTGCAATCCCACCCGGTGGAGATATGCCCGCACTGGACTCGGGCTTTTTTGCAGTCCGGTGAGCGTCTGGATCCGTTGTTCCGCTTCCCGGGCACTGCAGGGAAGCCGCCGCGATGCGGCGTAAGGCCATCAGGCACCAGTTGACGCTGGATCAGCGCCGGGGAGTGGTCGGTGTGCCGCTTATCTCCTCCATAAACACGCCCTTTTAGACTATCCGCCAGCCTTGGCACGGGGGTGGCCGATTGCCAGCGGCTATTGAAGGCGTCCGCCGTCACCTCATTAAAGATCGGTTTGACATTACCGGAGCCCGCTGGAGCCTCGAAGGTCGACCTACTGGGCCTTTCACCTGGCGCAAGAACAACAGGGAGCCCATAGTGCCCGGTACGCCCCCGGCACCTTTGCCCATGCCGCTTAGTCGAGCACCGTGCTCACGGCAGGGCCGGCCGTAGCCGCCTCCACGAGGCGGCGCTGAATGACGCGTAACCGTTCCTCGATATCGGCACTCGTGCCGCCCGTGGCCCTAAAGAGCGCCGCCCGCAAGGCGGCGGTCTCCCTGGGAGGACAGGCCTGACAGACCGTCAGCTGAGGTCTGGGGTGGTTTTGTTGCGCTCATGTAGTCCTCCATTCTCTCATCGCATGAGGAACTCTGTAACGTGATTCGGAACGTGCGCTCCTTTGAGTTGGTTAATGGTCAGCTATATGGTGCGACGATGCTCCGGTGCTGAGTATCTTCTGCAATTGTTGGTATGTTTCGGACAGGTGTTCATTAACCACCATGACATCGGCCAAAGCCTGCACTGTCCGAGATTCTCCCTCAATAGCTCGCAAACGCAAGATCATTTCGTCAGCCAACGTACCCCGGTTTTTGAGGCGCTGACGCAGACTATCTGAGGATGGTGGTAGAATGCCGACAATTGTGACTTGGTCCGGCCACAAAAGTTTTACCCGTTCCGCCCCACCATACCCCAACGAAATGAGCGCTCTGTGTTCAGATTGGAGAGCCCGTGATAATTCCCGAACGAGTACCCCATAACGATGGCCGTGAATCCATTCGCTTTCGACAAATGCGCCTTTCAAGTCCTGTCTGGTAAATTCATCCAATGTAAAAAAGAAATAGTCCCGTCCCGGAGTTTCAAAGGGACGCGGGGCGCGCGTCGTACAGGTAATGATGCGATCCGCAAATCCGTCGCCCTGTGCCATATTAGCAAGTGTGGTTTTTCCCACGCCGCTCGGCCCTATCAGGACGAAAATTCGACCCGTCATAGTTCTTTCCCCCAAAGATCCTCATAATCGTAACGTATCGATTTTGGTATACCTTGGACCAATTGTGCGGAAGGTTCATCCCGCGGCAACTCATCAAGAGCGTCAACGGGAACCTCAGAAATAGCCAAAAGTAGTGCGGCAATAAACCGATGGTGACCATCAATTAAGCAGAAGTGTCCTTGATGCTGCAGGACTTTAAAGGGACGATTAAGATCAAATCCCTAGGACCGGATCGTATTAACAACGGACCGAATATTGCCGATCATTTCACTAAAAGTCTGTGTTGGGTGAACAACGCGTGGATCAACGTATCGTAACATCAGTATCATCACCGCTTTCCTGAATGGGTTCAATCGTTACCCGACCATCATCCGAAACTCGCCAAATAATTGTGCTACCCTGGTGCAAGTTTAAAACCTTTCTCACCACTAACGGTACCGTCGTTTGAAATCGTGGTCCGGTTACTGAGGTGGCTTTCGTTGTACTCATAGCACATTGCCCTCACTCTAGAATTTCTTGATATTCTTGATTATATCATGGTCCCTCGTAACAATCACAAATTCAGGCCCAAATATACCGCATCCCGTTCCTCGCGGTGAATGCCGATATAGGCGAGGGTCGTACCTGGGGAACTATGGTTGAGCAAGTCCTGAATTACTGACAGATTAACTCCACTAGGAAAGGCCCAGTATCCAAACGTTTTGCGCAACGTGTGGGTGCCAATGGGATCGGTGGTCCCCGCGAGTTGCGCGGCCCGATGCAAAATGGCCCAAGCCTGACCGCGTTGGAAGGGACCGCTGGCCGAACGCGACGGAAACAACGAATCACTCAGGATAGCCTCGGGGTGAGTCCCCAGATAGGAACCTAAGAACTGCTTGACACTGGTATTCAGGGGGAAGTCCTTGCGTTTGCCGGTTTTGTGTTCGACGACCCGGATGCGATCCTGCCATTAGGCTGAGGCATTCCCGGCATTTCTGTCAGAATAGAAGGAATTGTCCACGCAAAGGTAAATAGGATCCTCTGTCGAAGAGATGGTTGGTAACCAATTTCGGAACGAGGAGGATCCCCATGATTCGATGGGGGTCTCTCACAAATTTTTTCAGACGCACGGGCGCTTACGCAAATCGCAGCGCACCATCCCCGCCACCCGGCGGGATTCTGTCGTGTCGGGTGGCGCCTATTGCGGCGGCGAGCACACAGATCCCTGGTATTCGCCGATCGGAACAACCGATGGGTGAACACCCGAGAAACCGGGTCGGTCGAGGACCTGGTAACGACTTTACTCAGCCAGTTTGGCTGGTAAACAGTTGCCCCCTTGCAGCGAAGACCGTGGGATTGAACACCCACTAAGGGAACGAACTTGCGAAATTGAGTACTAGGCTTTAAGGATGGCCGCTTTGCCTTGTTGGAGCACCATGTGGAAGGATCGTTTTTCCTTGGCAAATAGTCACATGAAGGGTGTCCTTGAAGTATGCCGCCGACTTAGCTTTTATTGACAATCGCATGTCAGAAACGTTATCCTGATTTCAATTCACCCACCACTCATCAAGACAGACTGAGGGATCGGCCCGATGACATCTGGGCAACCGTGCGAAGTGCGAACCGCGGTGCCAAATCCGACGGCCGTTGTGCCGATAGATGAGAGACACATTATCCTGCAAGCTCTCCTTCTGCAGTTTTTTGTTTAACTGGAGGCCTTAAATGAACTCATCATTCATTACTGCCACATATCAGGTGCCCTGGTCCGACAATCTTGCCGAACGGGCAGAATCAATAGCCATTGGCATGACAATAGGTTCGTGGCATGATTTACATCCTTCACGACAAGTCGAGTTACAGCAATTTCTCGGCGAAGTAGCCGATATTGACCACCCAACGCCCAATATCGGGTTATTTAGCATCCGGTATCCCGTACACAACTTTAAACCAACCATTGCTTCATTGCTAACGGTGGTTTTCGGCAGACTTTCACTTGATGGGCAGATTCGGCTGGTAGGATTGGATTTGCCTGAAGCCTTCCTCCAGCAGTTTCCCGGTCCTAGTCACGGGGTGCCCGGACTTCGGGCAAAATTCGGAATCCACCACCGCCCATTTGTCATGTCAATCTTTAAGCGTGAAAATGGTGCCACTCTCGAGGAATTTGAAGAAACATTTCAGCAGCAAATTGATGGCGGCGTGGACTGGGTCAAAGATGATGAATTCTATTTCTGTGACGATCCCGCGCCATTGCTTCAGCGAATTGCCATTGCCCAGAATTTACTTGCAGATCGGGCCGATCGGACCGGACAACTCGGTTTTTATGCTCCCAATCTTACCGGAACTCCGCGAGAAATTTTGGACACAGCGCATCATGCCTTCGATGCCGGAGCCCAGGCATTTCTCATTTCCCCTTTTGTGACTGGACTCGATATTCTTGTGCAATTGCGACGCGAGCAGATAGACGTTCCTTTCATAGCACACCCGGCATTTGCCGGAGGACAGGTGGCACCACATACCTGGGGTGTGGCGCCGGAAATTTTGCTGGGTCTCTTGCCGCGCATCTCAGGTGCCGATAGTGTTCTCTTTCCTTCCCCCTACGGGGCCGCGGCGATATCTCGTTCAGCCGCTTTGGCTATTCATCACCGCTTGTCCGAATCAGGCCCGTTTCCCGAGGTCATTTCTGGACCTTCGTCCGGTATCCACTTAGGCTTGGTGGGACAGTTAGTAGAAGATTTTGGCTATGACATTGTGGTCAATGCCGAAAGTGCCATTCACGGACATCCTCATGGCACTACGGCTGGTGCTCGAACGCTAATGGATGCGGTTCTGGAAGTGTGCCAAGGCGATGCCTAGCCCGACGCCAATTACTGAGTAGATTTGTAGACTGAAGGAAGGACGGGTTGCCATTTATGATCCAGCGCTACACATCGCCCAAATCGATATCTCCCGCTGACAGGATAAAGGCATTGCCGCAGCAATTTTTCGCCCAGATGGTAAATAAAGCCGAAGTGTTGCGGCAGGCAGGCTATGACGTGATTAATCTGGGTCAGGGCAATCCCGATCAAGCCACACCGGGGAATATTGTCACCGCACTACAAAGTGCTGCTATTGATCCGACGTATCACAAATATATTCCCTTTTCCGGACTTCAATCCATGAAAGCCGCCGTCGCCTCGTGGTACCACTCGCGTCACGGAGTCACAATCGATCCGACACGTCACGTCGCCATCCTCATCGGTAGCAAGATTGGATTACAAGAATTATCGCTAGCTTTGCTTAATCCCGGGGATCGAGCCATGGTTCCCGATCCTGGATACCCCGACTATTGGTCGGGAATTCGTTTGGCAGGCGCTGATATGATATCCCTCCCACTTACGGCTGACCTTAATTTTCTTCCGGATTTATCCTACTGGGATCCCAAAGCTAAGTTGGCGTTCCTCAACTACCCCAACAATCCCACTGGACGATTGGCGTCAGGAGAAGTTTTTGATGAACTTATCGACTTAGCGGCCCGGGACGGCATCACTTTGGCACACGACCTGGCCTACGGCGACATCACATTTGATGGCAAACACGCCGTAAGTTTGTTGTCACGCCCTGGGGGCGTTGATGCCGGGATCGAATTTACCACGGTTTCCAAATCTTATAACATGGCAGGCTGGCGTTTAGGATTCGCAGTGGGAAATCCAGAGATTATCCACTACCTGGAAATCCTGCAAGACCACTTGCATTGCAGTCAATTTGGGGCCGTACAAGAAGCCGGCATCGAGGCTCTTATCGGTCCGCAGGACTCTGTAAGGGCACTAGTCAAACGTTACCAATCACGACGGGATTCCTTTATCAACGAAGCCCAAAAATTCGGATGGCAGATCACACCGTCTGAAGGAAGCATTTTTATGTGGTGTCCGGTGCCAACCAAAGAAACGTCCGTAGAGTTTGCCGAACGCGTGTTGGCCAAGGAACAGGTAATTTTGGCCCCCGGTACCGGGTTTGGCCCCGTTGGGGAGGGCTATGTGCGAATTTCGCTGACGGCTTCCACCTCCCAACTCACTGACGCCGCGCAGCGGATCGGACGACTGATTTGATCGGTCCGCGACAAAGTCATGCCAAAGGCGTAAAATAAGGGGAAAGGAGGGAGAGATGGATGACCATGAAGCGCCTAATTATTATCATCGGGATCATCGCCAACCTGGTGGTGCCAGGCCTTGGCACCTTGATGATGGGCAAATGGGTATCGGGCTTCATCCAATTGGCACTTATCGCCGTAATTTGGCTGGTAGGCGCTATCACGTTCGGACTAGCAGGGTTTATCGTGGTGCCATTGCATGGATTGGTATGGCTTTGGGCACTGGGCGGAGGAGTTTGGGCGCTAATCAAGACGCCTAAGCGAGAACTGCCAAGCGGCGGGTATTAAAGACTTAGAGCGGAAATCGGGATGCTTATTGCCAAGGAGTGGTCCCAATACCACTCCTGACCACTTTTCCCCGTCGGCTCCAAATTTTGTGGACCGTAACGACGGTGGGATCTTTCGTGAAAATCTACCATGGCAAATACGGGCCTATTTGATGTCGCTCTGCCAGAGAGCATTTCGGTGGCGCCGTTGAAAACGGTGCGCCCCGACGCCCGACTGCTGTTGCCACCGCCGTTGCCGCGCACTCCCGCACTTCGGCCCACCGGGCTTGAACACTACGCCGCGCATTCCCCTTCCCTGGCGAAGCCGCTAATCATTACCCACATCTTTTTCCATTTATTGGGTTTCTTTCCGTATTTGACTCCTCCCTTAGAAGAGGCCCAATTTGTCACTGGCCGATTAACCTTGCAACAAGAGATTGAGCTGGTTGATTGATCATGATGGATGACTTGTAATACAGGTGTGACCCATGAGAACTCGCCAAAGACTCGTGAAGGACGATGCGTAGGATGACGCGAATCCTTCCTACCGCGTATCAAGGCGATACGCGACCCGCCACCCTCCTCGTCATGCGCCCAAAAAAATACTCTAAAAAATTGGGCAGAGGGACTGGACGTCCCCCGCCTTTTCCGGTATCGTGTGATTAGTGTTTTGCTAAGGATACGATCGGGAGGTAGGAGGATGGAGCCGTGGGTGTTTCGGGAAGTCGGGCACGCCGAATGGGGTGATGCGCGCCTCACGTTGCGAGAAATGCAGAGTGTGGATGCGCTGAGCCAGCACCCTGAAGGGTCCTGGCCCGACGCTTTTCAGGGAGATGCCGCCGGGTTGAAGGCGAGCTATCGCGTTTTCGATAATGATCGGGTGGACCCCGCGGCCCTATTACCACCGCATCAGGAGGCGACGCGAGACCGCTGCCTTCAGGCAGCGGGGATGATTCTGGTCGCCCAAGACACCACCTACTTTCATTTCACGGGGCATCCGAGTGTGGAAGATCTCGGTCCCATTGAAAAGAAGGATACCCAAGGGCTGATCGTCCATAGCGCGCTGGCCATGACGTCCGAAGGGGTGCCGCTCGGAATTGTGGCGCAAAAAATTGGGACCCGCGATCCCGCCGACTACGGGAAAGCAGCCCGACACAAGCAACTTCCTATTGAAGAGAAGGCAAGGTATCGGTGGCTCGAGACGATAGAAGCGGTCCACGCCTACTGTCCGCCCGATGTGCCCGTTCTCCCTATAGCCGATCGGGAAGCCGATATTTATGATTTGTTTGTGCAGGCTTCCCAAAAATCTCGACAGGTGTTGATTCGGGGATCGTGGAATCGGCGGATCGTCGATCATCCGGAAACCTCTCTCTGGCCTGCCGTGGAAGCGGCTCCGATCTGAGGGACCTACCCCAGTGAAGTGCCCCGTAAGGATGGGCAACCCCGTCGCGAGGCCACCCTCCCACTGCCAGCGACGAGGGTCCAGCT
Organism: Bacillota bacterium; assembly: GCA_021802375.1. Next base: position 20,295 of record JAKAAL010000002.1, read on the forward strand.
GAAAGCACCCCATGCCCGATATCGGCTGACGATGCCCACGCCTGCCGTGAACGTTCTCTGGGCTCAAGAAATCCATCCGCCGGAAGGACCAGAGCCGATCGAATGGCTCCTCATCACCACCCTCCCGATCCCCGCATTCGCGGATGCCCAGCAGATAGTGCTCTGGTACCCCTTTCGATGGCGCATTGAACGCTTTCATTACACCGTGAAAACGGGGGGCTGTTACGGGGAACGGCTCCAATGGGAGCGCTTTGCACGCTGAGCTCGCGCGGTCACCCTCTATTCCATTATGGCTTGGCGCATCCTCTGGATGACCTATCCAGCCCGCATAGCCCCCGATGAGAGCGCTACGACGGCGTTTTCGCCGCAGGAAATTCGGGTGCTGACGGCAGTGCGGGAGACACAACGGCCCCGGAAGGGGCCGAATGCCATCCCCGACCCTCCCGGATATCGACTGACGGTGCGCGACGCCGTCCGAACTCTGGCCAAGTTGGGCGGATTTATTGGACGCAAGAGCGAGGGCGAGCCCGGAATTCAAACGCTGTGGCGGGGGGACCGACCGTGACAAACGCTCGTCTGGGGTCTGTCTCTGAATACCTAACATTAATCGCCCACCAAATTCGGCCGTGGCGCCCTGAGCGCGACGGCATGAGGTCATGCCTTAGAAACGAAAATCCCGGTGACCCCACCCACGACATTCGGTCAGTTGTCACTCCGCGCAGCCGTCATTTTAGGCTACCCTGTACTGCCAAAATTGGAGCGCAATGGGGCTAAGGGTAATGATTAGCCTTTAGGGCTGGGGAGGACGTCCACATCGTCTGCCAAAGTCTGGGGCTGGCCCTATCGCCGCCACGGCCACCAGGGGCGCCGAGGAGATTGTTCTTGCAGAGCCTCCCGCAGCGCTTGCAGAAGCCAGCGATCGTGCGCTTCGCCCTGGCGTTTTTGTTCCTGTGCCGCGTCCGCTAATGGATCGGTTAACTGCCGGACTTGCCCCTGGAGGCGGGTGATTTCGGACTGCAACTGGGCGGTCACGTGGGTTTGCAGTTGGGTAAAAGCCTGATGAATGTCGACGAGAACCCCTTCCCTGATCCGCCTGATCATCTGTTCAGAGGTTTGTATAGAGGGCACGGTCTCGGGAGGCAAGGCCGTGATGAGGGAGGGCGGTGGAGACATCACCTGGCACAGGTCGCTTTCGTCGATCACATAGGTAGGACCCCACGGCGGACGATTTTCTAAGCGGGCAGGAAGTTTCCCAGTTTTCACCATGCGTCGAATAGTCAGTTCCGATTTTCCCAGACGCGTGGCAGCTTCTTTGATGGTCACCCTTCTCATCCCCCCTTCAGACTCCCCTTATCATACGACCAGGGCGATAAAATGGCCCTGTTTTCTCAGCAGTCCCACACCCTTCAGACAGGGGAAGAGACCGAGCTATTTTGTGGGGCCCAATTCTGACAAGATAAACCGGGCATCACTCGCATTTCGGATGCCACGAATGTTTATTTATCACGAGATCGCGGGCCTTAATCGGCTTCCCCTCGGCAGCTAATCGGTCGCGTAACATCTCCGCTTTTTGAATCAATCGGCCCATTTCACTAATTTGTGTCCCTAAAAGTTCGACGGCATCTTGAATGTGTAAAGCACTGAGGCGTCCAGCCCATCCCATGTCCTGCTGATCAAGCTCTAAGGAATCTTTGCGGGGCAAAAGCTGATATAACAGGGCATAGCGGAGGCCCCGCATCATAATCCGTCGATAGAAGCTTTCTGGCAATTGGTCATGGATAAGCATATCGAACGACTCATTGAACCCGTCAACCCCTAACTCAGTGACATGGTATTGAGATCCGATAGACGGAAAGAGCGTAGTCACGGCATTCCACTCGCGCCGAATCGTGCTTTCCCAGGCTTGAAAGTTATACCAGGGAAATTTACGCACAGGTCGTTTCGGGTCTTTTTCCGCAATGACGTAGCTGAACCGTTGAGCAAATCCATCGAGCAAAGAATCTGGCGTAATGATATCGAGAAATGTGGAGTAGACCGTGAACCCTAATATGGAAAGCGCCGGATCCTTGACGATGACTTCGTATTTTTTAGTGCGTCGAGCCACTTCTTTCCCGTCATAAGTCCGCAAAAGAATGTCTTTGATTTCTTGCGCATAGCTTTGAGTTTCCAGTGTTTTAAGAAATTGACCAAACTCATCACGAATCCACAAACTGTTATTGTGCGTTTGCAACTCTTCAATAAATCGGGCAGCGGTTGCGGGATCAGGAAATGTATCCGTGGCTCCGGTCATGTCCATCAGACGATTGGCCGTAAATGTCTTCCCCGCTCCGGATTCTGCAAGAATCACGGTCCAAAGGTCCGGGCGTATGGTTTGTCCTTGGAAATCTACCGTGATTTTCCGTTTAAGAAGCTCAGCGCTCAACAGATGTAGGGTCACAAAAAAGGGAATTTCCAGGAGGATATCTGTCTGTTTCTCAAAAGCACTCACCACTGCGGATAAGAGGCTACCGGGTGGAACAGCAAGTAAACCACGCCACGAGGTCCCTTTATTTTCAAGGTTTTTCATTACATCCCATGTTCCGCATGTCAATATCTGGTAAATTAGGGGTTTCCCAATAAGGCGACTAATAGTCGGAATATTCTCGCAAAGGAAATCCGTGATTAATGTCGAATCCCTCTTACTATGATCAAACAACCGATAGTCACGACGGTCTCGTCGACCAAAGACCCTGATTATTTTCCGCATAGCGGCACCGCCTTGGCGGTGCGCTTGCTCGCCGACCGGGTGAACTGGTTGTCCGTG
>JAKAAL010000333.1 GCA_021802375.1 Bacillota bacterium
ATTGAAAAGCTTTGTCGCGATCGGCGCCGTCTACCGCGTCTCTATAAAATCCTCAGTTCCATCCGCTCTTGGTGACGGCATGGTGACGGATGGAACCGGAACCGCCTTAGTCGGATGCCGCAAAGCCAGCCAATGACTCACGTCCTTTCGTGCGCTATCTCCATCGGGTAACCCTCGCTTGAAGCAGCTGCCATCAGGGTGTGTCGTCTCCATCGCGGTTCGGGTTGGAGTGGTCGGTAGGATCCGGTGCCTCCGGTTCGCTCGACAATTCCTCAAACAGGACGAGGAGATACTCATGAATCCTCTGTTGAATGGCGGATTTCACGTGACCAACTCGTGAGAGGACCAAAGTCTGGTTTCCGGTAAACAGTTTTTCCGGCCGCACATACAAATCATGCGGCAACCTGTCCTCCGATTAGTCACCAAATTCGTGAACGGAAATGGCACGACGCCCAGGTCCACCTCTAAGTGTACTAACGCCCCCGAAACTTCATGATTAGCGTTGCGAAATGTTGGCGTCGGCATCGTTAATCCTGGTGCCTCCTCCCACGGCAACCCTCCATCGAACGAGGTCCTACGACGAGTGTCCTTCCGCGTCCGTGTCTGAGACTGACTCCGATGGGAACAGTTGCTGGATCGTCTGTATCGGGATCCAGAATCGGTCGCGGCTTAGGCGCACAAAGCCATACCGCGTGTAAAAGGCTTCTGCCGACGCCAGTGCATCGACAACGACGGCCACGGTGGCCACTTCCGAGGCGATGGCAGCCGCCCGTCGCAAGGCATCCATGAGAAGGAATTCGCCGATACGTTGACCGCGGAACACGGCGTCAACCGCCAAACGCCCCAAAAGCGTCGTTCCCATATCGGGATACGCGGCCAACTTGCGTCGATGTTCTGGTGGGATATCGTGCAGTTTGAGACTGAAAGATGACAGGGTGTAGTATCCCATGATGGTGTCGGGGTCCGACGGGGAAACCGCCACAAATACAGCAGCAGCCTTCCGCCGCACATCCTGCGTTGCCCGCTCTTTGAAGTACGTGCCGAGGTCGCCATCGACACACACGAACGCCGCGCGATGGTGATGGGATGCCAGAGGCTCCACACGAATCGACGGCATCTATTGTGAAGCCTCAATCTGGGTCCAATACCGTTTAGCGGCGGCCCGCAAAGCGTCGTTGGGAGCCCCGGGTTCCATGAGCCGGTCGACAAACGCGCGACTCTCCGCGGTGCTGAGCTCCATGGATCGATAGTTCGCCACCACTTCCCGTGCTCGCCGCGTAACCGTTTGTACCACAAAAGCCGACGTGCTAATTCCCGAAGCCGCGGCCGCCTCCTCCAACAACAGTTTCTGCTCATGCGACAGGCGCACGTCCAATCGCGTCTCCTTGCGCGCCGTGGTTTCCGCTGTATTCATCCGTCTCCCCCGCTTCCGCCTAACCTCTTTGATCTTAAATGTACGGTAATTGTCCATACACGTCAACCTCCTATCAACCTCATAGTATGGGCAATCCCTAGGAAAGTATTCTGCTGCTCAGGAGGCGGCGACCGACCTCCACCGCCATGACAACCAGGTCCAGCATCCATCAAAGGCAGTTCGAGTATGTGGTGGGCTCAATCCCTTCCCCGTCCAAATCATCAACGTCTCGGCTCGCGCACGTCGGCCGACTTTGACCTGCCCCCAAGCCAGTCGTCTACACTTGGCCGTATGGGCCGGATCTACATGCAGAGTCCACGGGCTTTGGACCTGTTCCTGGTTTCGTGCCTAAGCCGACGCCCCCGAATCCAGAAACCGTCCTGTCACCACCAGCTTAGGGTGCGACCAACTCCACCTTGATTCGGTCCGGGTCCTCAAAGTAGAGCGTATAATGGTCCGGTCCCCCGGCAAAAGGATGGCGATCCTCATAGAGAAGCCGAAGGCCGCGCGACCGAACCTGATCGGTCAACACATTGACCTGGCCTCGCGACTCAGCCCACAAGGCCACGTGGTTCAGGCCCACCCGGCCCCGGTGATATGGCACATCCGCATGCCAGTCCAGAGCCTGCACGAACACTAAGTAAGTATCATTCAATCGCCAGCTGCGTCCGGCGTCCCATTCTTGGAACGGGACATACCCGAGCTCCGTGAGAAACCATCCCCAGAATTCCGTAGAGCGTGCAAGGTTGGAGACATAAATTTCGACATGATGAAGACCTTTCAAGAAATTTGGCCTCCTATTCTCATGAATCCCTCCGGCAGAGCCGTCTCGCATGGACTGTACAGGAGAACCGGCAAGAGAGAGTACCCCAGGACCATTTGCACTCGTACAAGCCTTGCGGCGCTTTCGCCGCCGAATATCCGTCATTGCTGCCGTCAACCATTAACCCTTTTAGGTTCGGTTTTCCCGGTGACACGATCCGCTCGCACTAGCTGTGATTGGCTAATTCTAAAACTCTATGAAAAGTGAGGGAAACATAGCGGTGCCGCCATTTGTGCCCAGATTGACACCGAACCAGCGCTACTACGAATCCATCGTGCGCCCGATCATTGCCGACGCATTTCCGAGGCTTTTCTACGCCGCTGCTTTGATCGGATACGGATCGGATGTGCTCGGATACGACACGGAGCGGTCCACCGACCATGAGTGGGGGCAGCGTTTACTGATATTTTTAGACGAATCCGAGTTCCACGCCGTGAGCGCCGCCCTCGATGAGCAGTTACGCAAGCATTTGCCGCCCACGTTCATGGGATACTCCACCGCCTTTAGTCCCAAGGATCACCTTGGCGTACGGGGCTAGCCAGTAAGGCCGTGGCAGGAGACGTGGCGCACCACATCGACTTCTGGACCGTGCGGCAATTTTTTGCCGCAACGCTAGGCTGGGAACCGCCCTCACCGCTGTGCCCGGCCGATTGGTGGATTAGACACCCTCTTCGTGGCAGCCCCCGTATCCTGGCGCAGTGTCCTCCAACAATATGTGGGGCAACTCCGCCATCGCTATCCCGACAAGCAGGCGCTCATCGCATACGTTTACGTTGAGTCTGGGGTACCACAATTAGCGCGCATGTATCAACGCCGGGTCACCAGTTATCGATCGTTTGGTTACCACATTGAGAAATCGTGAGCCTTTCACCTGAAAGCGCGCCTCAAGCGGACCGTGTCTTCGAATCCTTCAGAAGAGCCCGACAAAGAATGGACGGACTACCGTCGATACTCGCCCATCTGGTGGCCATTGGATAACGAATCCAGAGATTCTCATGGTGACGGCTCGTGGTGACGGAATGCCTGTTTTTGGCACCTATGAGGGATTTCCCTCGAAAGTTCCGAAAACCGGATATCCTTGCTACGTAATGGATGGCGGGGATATGTGGGAATCGAACCCACCGCCGACTTCTAAAGTCGGCCATTGGATTTGAAGACACAGGAGGACCCGTCATTACCATCTATGGAATAGGATGAAGTAATTGAAATACGGGGGTTTGGACGATTTGCGCTGTCTATCGCATCTCTGCAGAATCCCTAGTTCCATCCGCTCTTGGTGACGGGATGGTGACGGGTATTGCTCTGGCTCTTCTCTGTCTCTCCCAGATACGAGGGCCACGTCCGGACCATGAAGTGTCATAGATCAAACAACCGCCGCAGTCCCTCTTCAGTCTTTTGCTGCAGCGTCTCTGGTAAAGTACCTAATTTTCGACGAATGATTCGCGAGCTCAAAGTCATCAGTCGGTGGAGGCGAATGGCGGACGCGACTCGTAGGCCCGTCTGCGCGAAATCCTCGTCGCTGGGCAAAATAACAATATCGGTAGGATCCAACTCTCCGGGAACTTGACTCGTAATAAAGGCCACAACCACATGGTCATGGCTACCCAACCGTTCTGTTAGGCAGAGGGCTGGACGGACCTTTGTCGCCGCCAGATCATCAAACGGGAAGGGGACGAGCACGATACTATTTTTCCAGTTCAACGGGTTCTCCATCGTCCATCGTGTATATATCTTCCGCCGGATTCGCGAGAAAATCAAAGATTGGATTCTTGGTTGCGGACTCCATCCACTCGGATTCCGCCATCTCATCGTCTGCACCACTAGGCAAAAAAATTACGAGTCGCACCCGTTGACCAACGGGGACCGGGATCGTCGTTTCGATATGCCGGGCATCAATGACTCGACCGGTGGTTTCGATGGCGCGCGTCTCCTTCATCACGATTCCGCTCCTTTTGAGGATCCGACCTAGGATTACCCCAAGTATATCATCTCGGTCTGGCCTAACGCGACATTCTTCACAATCAAGTGCTGACCCTCTCGGTCGCGAACGAACCGCCCCGACCCTCACGGCCTATTCGTGCTTGCAAGCTCATCTGCCTGGATCGAGTCCCCTTCTGACTCCCGAAGGCATCTCTTGCGAGGATACCTAGACAAAACAAGGGGCTTTACGCCCTGTTTTGGTCATGTACCCAATACTCCTGTTAATTCAGGTACCCCGATTGACCTACCGCGCGACCTAACGGCAAAAGGGACTCCAACTGCCGTTATCCCGTTCTGTGCAGAACGACTACTCTGAACGGGCCTTATAGCGTGCGCATTCTAAACGTGATGGTAGGAGAGAACGATATATTGCCCAATCTTGACGATCAGATACCCGTGCGCATCAGGACCGCGCCTCCGCATCTATCGTTTTATGGGGGTCACCACAATCAGATTCGTGTTCCGCCAGAAACCTAAGTCCCAAGAGATTGCCCTTGGTATGGCTTGTCTTCACCCCATAGCCGACAATTCGTGGGTATCCGAAATTCATGAACGGGAACGGCACGACCACATCTCCCGCTACAAACCTTTCCATGCCTCATCCTCGTCTGAGGTCAGCCACGCGACCGCCAGTGTCGCTTCGGAGAGCCTGGCCGTGTCCGGCACGACATGCCGCAAGAGAAGGGATTGCACGAAGTCGGCGACCGCCTCCACCAAGTCGTCGGGGAGGTCCTGGAGGACCAACCACGGGACTTCGCAAGTCTTTGACTTTGACGATGTCATCAACGCGCCCCCTTGGGTTTTAGGTCTAAAAACCCACTTCCCGTCGCGGGCTCCGCACCAAGTAGAACCATTCCACGTTCAAGCGCTCACCGCCGGACGACGCCACGCCGGGAAGGCCTCCGACCTTGACGGAAGACAGGTGTCCTGCCTTCCAAATCACGGTCTCAGGTATCGCGCCCGGGTAAACTTGGGCACGGGCTTCACGCCACAGAACAACGCGGCAGTCGACGCAAAAACTCATGGGGCATACGCCCACCTCCTCGAATCTATGCTGGCACCGACTCGTGAGAAAAGTCAATCGGGGCAATCCATGCCCGTCGTGTCCTATGGGACGGGTTCTAGGATGCGGACCGAGCGTAGCTGATAACCGGCTTATACTTAACGATACGAATAATGTTATCCGGCCCTTTAGTGCACCAGGGACTACCTGCTCCCGATCAATCATCCAATCCGGATTTGCCTACATGACGACAGCCCCGCGGCGGGCAACGCTCACTCCCAAAATTTCAACGGCCGTAGTTCGAGAGCTACCGAGAAGTCGCGGTCTTATCAACCGAGAATGCCAATCTTGTTCACAAACTCCTTGGGAGTGAGCACGTGAATTCGCTGGTCGCGGAGGTAGGCCTGCACCTCCTCCGCAT
>JAKAAL010000334.1 GCA_021802375.1 Bacillota bacterium
GTCTACGCTTCTGCCGGATCGTCGTCGATGAGGACCGCATCCGTCAGCCAATCGGGGAGGTCTTCGGGACTCTCGGACCGGGTGACCCAGGCATAGCGTTGCTGCACCCGGGGGTCTTCGAACACGGCCACAGCCAGCGCCAAGGCTGCGTCCATATCCCCTTGCACTTTTTGCCGAGCCAAGTCTTCCGGCAGACCTTCCGCCTTTTGGATGTCCGTTTTGCGCCACTCCCTGAGCAGAATCATGATCGCGTGGCTGTGAATGGCGGCGAAGTTGGCGGCGATAGAGACTTTGTGAGTGCCTCGTTGTATCGCCTGTTGCCAGGCGCTGTCCTCCATGTGCACCCCATCCCAAATCAGTTGCCGCTGGATGGCCTGGCGAATATAGTCCGCGGTGGACTGCCCCCGCGTTTTCGCTAACATCGTGACGGTTTGAGCCATGTCTTCGGGCCATTGCAAGTGAAAGTCCAAGAGTTTCATGGGGCCTCTCCCTCCGTTTCGGAATCGTCAAACTCTGATGCGTCGAAATTCCGCAACTTCCGTTGCAGGCGCTTCGTCGCCCGTTGACGTAAGGATCGTTGATATTTTTGGTAGGGGGCTGTGGCCTGTGCTTTATCACCCCCAGCTTGGCGTTCGTGCAGCAACCAGGCTTGCTGTTCCCAGTTAGCCGCATTAAACGCGCTATCCATGGCGGCGATAAAGGTGAGGGGTTCCAGGTGCAAGTGGATATAGCGTTCCAACCGATCCACCCGTTGATCCATGGCCTCTAAGCGATTGAATGGCATAATACCTGCCTCCATCAATTGCCGTACCGCTTTGGCTACGGAGATCCCTTGCCTCCGGGCCTGCGCTTTGAGCATGTCATATTGGGCTTGTGTTACCGCAATTCGCAGCTGGACGGTCTCATCCGGATTGCGATCAGGTTTGTCATGATCTGGCATAGATGGTTACTCCTTTCGTGAATCTGGGGGATGTGTGACATGGCCGAAACCCTACTATCACGCCATTCCCTGTCAGCGGAATCCCCCCAAAAACCCCTGCCAATCAAGGGCGATGTACAACAATGTGGGGGATGTGCGACGACCACTCAACCCGCCCACTCAATAGGTTTTTCCCGTGGCACTGCCACGGGGATGTTCAACTTTCCACTTATCCTGTGTATTTTTTGAAACACTCTTCCCCAACGGAATGTTTGGGGGAAGGGCGGAGACGGTGTGGCGCCAACCACGCGGTCGGGGGAATGGGGTTCCGTGTTCATGGAGCTCGAGCCCTCCTAGTCATCGTCCCATCCGAATCCTGCCAGGGTGGCCTGCAAAGTCTCGTGAAAATTCGGGAGAGGGGGCACGGGTTGAGAGGGACCTGAGGCCAGTGAACCGCCAGCAAACCTCTCCAGAGTCATGACGAGATCCCCGAATCCGCCAGGAGTCACATACCAACGCAAGACCTTGCGCAAGGCCTGAGTTCTCATACCTTTGGGAAGCGCAAGCCACCATACAATAAGATCCGCATCCGCTTCCTCATCCCAGACAAGGTGAATCTGCATTGTACATCCTTCTTTCCGCATGCTGAGCCAGTGCGCGGGTATTTTGACAGGATTTTTACACATCAAACCCCGGAACCCGGAATAGGTCGAGACCGCAATGTGCAGTGGATCTCGCAAAATAGTTGGCAACGCTTACTCCGGTCCCAAATTGGCGTTGTACATCGACCCGTCTTGGAGGGCAGATAAATAAGCTAGAACATTACTCCATTGCGATTGACTGGGAATCACAGCTTGCGGAAATGCCTGTCTCAACACGGACGCGCCGCCCCCACAGAGGACCACCCCGGTTAATTTGAGCAACGTGGTATCGAGAATTTCGGTCAGACGGTCTCGCAACTGACCACTGACGGTCGCCACCGCGTGAGCTCGACAATTTACGAGAGAAACCGCCTGGCCGTTGGCAAACATGGTTTCGGCCGTTTCCACTTCCGCCGCCGTAAACGGAATCTGGAACTCCCGCTCGAGATTTGCCGCGATGGCCGCTGCAATATGATGCGTGCCGATTTCCAAGGACCCGGCTTGGGTAGGATCGGCATGGACTTGGCTCCCCGACGTTTTGGTCACGATCAGGTAATCCGTGGTCCGGTAGCCGATATCAGCCACCAAATAGACTCCAGGCCCTTGATGCGAGTCCACGATGAGCGCCAAGGCCGCCGCCAAGCCTTGCGGCAAGACTTTCACGGGGGACAACCAGACTCGTTGGAGCGGTTGGCCGGGTAGCTGGACCACACTCACAGTGTCCAATAATGATTCCCGGAAGGCTTTCCGCTGCGGACCAAACCAACTTAACGGGAGGCCGGTGGCTAAACCCACGGGACCCACGGCTCCGAGTTGGGCGACAGCGATCACCATCAAGCGCAAGGTATCAATATCCGTGGCTTTGTGGCGGGTCCATAGCGGGGTCGCATGAGGCCGAGCCGCGTCCCCGACCAAAAAGGGTTGGTTGTCAATCGTTACTACATCCGCCTGTCCAAACTCCCCCAGATCAACGCGAGCTGGAAGGGGGCAAATCAGGCTGGGAAACAGGAAACGCCCTCCGTGGGTCGAGAGCGCCTTAGTGTAGCCGTGACCCACATCAATCGCACAAAGCATTCGCTTCACTCCTCTTGGGGTTAATCCGGGCAGTCCTGATCGGATGGCTGCCCACAAAAAAAGCCTGGCACAACGCCAGACCCGAAAAGAGGGGGGAATTGGGGCAGCCCGTCTTGGGATGGACGCCAGAGTGCATGCCATTTTGTGCCATTTTGCATGCTGTGAGCCGTCGCTTCTGGTGGTCAAGCCATTTCGGCGTATCCTGTGAACGGTCTTCCAATCAAAAAGAAAGAAGCGCCCCCGAAAGGGCGCCTATGATCGCAGACCACTAGACCTTATACCACTCACTTAATAACGACTCCAATCGGGGCCAGCGCACTGTCGATACCTCCGCGTCTACAACGACGGTTCGAACCGGCAGTTTCGAGAGGATGCCCTTTTCCAGAGTCTGGCGTACAGCCAAAAATTCAACCAACCCATCGAGACCATGAAGGCCATGGGCTTTCCCATACGACTGGTCCGCGTGATATCGAATCACCGCCTCCAGCCATTGGGAAGAACGCTCCTGAATCGCACGAGCAAGGGTTTGTTCCACATTCGAAGGTGACAAATAAATAACCACAGGGTTAAGCGGCAGTAGATCCTTAGAAATACCCATGAGATGGCTAGCGAGTGCCGCGGACTCAACACCATGCTGGACCACAAACTTCATGAGTGGGTTTTGCAAGAAGCAACACTCGAAAATGGTCACGACTTCGGCCGCCAATTGGGACTGAGTGAAGTGGTGCCAACGGTTCGATACCAGCCGTTGATGGATTTCGAGCGGTGTTCCATCGTAGACGCTCTTTGAGGCGAAATACTCATAGAGTTTGGCCGGCAACTTATCGCTGAGCAACTGCTCAGCCTTTCCATACTCTACGAGATACCCTCCGATGTCGCAGGGCTGCCGTAGCTCTTGGATTGTTGCCAGATGTTCCGGATATGAAGCCAACAACATGGTCCACTCAGATGCATCAAACCATGCCGTGTATTCATAGTCCGCTGGGTGATTCAGATCGCCTTCCAAGAATAGCTGAGACGCGATTTCGTGGGTTTGTAGAAATTCATGCAGCCAGCGGGCCGTCGTCGTTTTCCCTGAGCCGATGATGCCCTCAACCATCAGCAACCGCGGCACGGATAGTGATAGGTGAGAATCCCATTGAGTCAATCAATTTCCCCCTCTTTCGGAGGAGACAGAATTGAAACCCATGCCCCGATGGGTCCGATGGAATTTGGCACGGACCAGAAAACGTCTCCTGAAATGAGGCCCTCCTCGCCATTTGCCAGGCGAAAACTATTCCATGGCAGTTCAGGACTCCTTACCCCATTTGGTTCTATGATAACCCACATCAGCCTATGACGACGCGAAATTGTAGACGGGAGAGAACGATCTGCCAGCATTGATATCAGTCATGGTCCGACGCCCGGGGGAGTCGGACAGGGTCAAACGGGCGTCATCGCGCCAGTTCTAGGGATAACGGGCATTTCATCCTACCTAGGTCCGCCCATCTACCGTCCATCTGGCCCGAGTCCGCTGAACACTGCCCCACTGTTTCGGGATCTTGACGACACATTGGTCCCGGATTGCGCGAACCCACCCAGACTGCATGGTCCTGGCTGGAGGACCCGACTTCCCGCGCACAACCACCCAGTGAATGCTATCCAGCGGCAAATGCGCCAGCGGTCCTAATAAGGGTGGGTTTACAGGACTGAAAGCGTACCAGAGCAGGCACAGCGCGTAACCAGCCAATCCGATTCACCACCGCTTGCGACTCCACACTTGTGACGAGCCAGACGTTGGGAAGAAAAGGCAGACGCGGGGACAAATGCACCAACCGTTGCGGGCGTTTCGTGAGTAGTTGATACGTATGGCGCGGAGTGTCTGCCATGACCGCAAAAATGTCTACAATAAACGCATCCGGTAGGTCGGGATGAAACGCATCATTCATCTAATTCACGAAGATTCGGCGCGGTTCGATCCAATGCAATGACTGGTTTAATAAATCGTATGCAGCCTCACCTGAAACCCATGGCGATAGCGGGGTGAACCCATGACTTGTAAGCGACGTGCCATCCGTTTGGCGTAGCAATGCTTGCATCGTTGACTTACTTTGGTGCACCTTGTTACGGGATTCCAGGTTGTGTCCGTCCACTCGATGGCTTTGAGCGTCACCTTGTCTTTCCTCCTCTTTTCATTATGCGGTTCGGAGACCTTGAAACAACTGACAACGGTAACGGCGGTTCAGTCCATTGGGAGTCTTCGACACCGATTAACCGAAATACATCTCGACGAGGCAGGGGCAATTGTCGCAAAAGATCTTCTTTCGAAAGAATGCCCTGTCTGAATAGCAAATTCACGGCCTTCGCCAACATTGTCGGTACTTCCGAAGGTATTTCATCGTCGAGGGGTTCGCGAAAATTCCACCCTTTCTGTCTCATGGTTTGGTGAAAACGTTGCCGATCCGTATCGTCGATTAATTGCAGGGAAAAGGCTCGTTCGACCAGGGCTTGCATCGAGACTTTCCATCGCGACTTGAGGCGAATTAGTGATTGGGGATTCGTAGACGAAAACTCACGAACAAAACTCTCTTGAGGCATTAAGAAGGCACTGGCAAATCGATTGGCTTCCTTCTCCCAGCGATCGAACCCACCGGGGTCCGCCAGCAGATCATCGTATGTCACCTGATGATGTAGCACCAAATGACCTAATTCATGAGCGACATCAAACCGATGGCGAACTGCTGTCTTCGATAAGGTTAAGAGAATCAAGCCCCGGGGACCCTTGCGGCGACTACAGGCATCAATCGTCTGATGGTGTGTGGGCGACGATCCGATAATCACACCGTACTTTTCAAGGAGTAACATGACGTTGCTAATGGGTCCCAAGCCCAGGTTCCATCGTAAACGCGTATGATTCGCATAGTCTTCAATGTCGTCAGGCTCCACGGCATCACGTGGATCGGCCTCACACACCGCCCATAACCCCGGAAACTCCGGAAACTGAATATACGTCTCAAGAAACGCCCG
>JAKAAL010000335.1 GCA_021802375.1 Bacillota bacterium
AATTGTTTCGAAAGTTGTGGTTAACGCCCTAGGATTCGGATTCGGGCCTGCTCGGCGACGCCGTTATAAACAGCGGCGTAAAGTGATCACGAATTTATTCGTGCGGCCGCGCTTTTTGTTTCGGGGTGCCTTGCGCCCCGGAATCACTGGCACAATATAACGCATCAGGCGGACGATCGTGCGCTGAAATCGCCGTTGTTGACGTTCAAAGTCCGCCGCCGTTTTCGCCCACAGCCAGCGAATCAATCGGTATTTCACCGTGGCGATCAACAACCGATAGTTGATCCGATATCGGTCGTACTTTCGATGATACTGATCGCGATGGGCGTCCCATTGCTGTTCGGCTTCTTGCTTGACCGCAGCGCTCAAATTCGCAAACAGGATCGTCGCATGGTAGTCTTGGGCAATCACTCGCGGGGTGATCCCTGAGAAATTTTCAATTTCTAACGCATACTTCTCCTGGCCATAATGCACTTCGATCCCCCACCGTAGGGCGTATAATTCGCCAAAGGCTTCTTCCGGCATTTCTTCTTCCGTTAACGTGGTGACGAGGGTTTCGATCTGACCGGTGGGTAAGCGAAGTTTAATGACTCGGAGCCGGACCGCGGTACCCGCGGTCGCCTCGACCCCCATGGCGCGCACTTGGCGCGCCTGGGCCGAGGACAACGTGAGGGTGACCCAGGTGTTGGACCGAGCGACACCGATGATTTTAGGATAAAAGCTTACCGGCACGCGCATCACTGGGCGAATTTGATGGCTGATTAGATAAAAGAGCAAGGGCAGCGACGGATAGCCGCGACCAAACAACATGATGGTCGCAATCTGGCGAGCCGCCAGTCGCAGAAAGGCCTCCACATGTTGGCGAGCCAACTCGCGCTCCCCAGTACGAAAGGGAGCGATTACGGCATCGACGACGATGCCGTTCAAGACATCGTAGAGTTGGGACGCCCGGGCCTTGGCCACCGCAAAAGTGCCCTTACCGGTCGCTACCCCATATTCGGCCCGTAACTGGGGCGAATCAGGCAATTGCTGCGAGGAACCGTCGATCGCGAACACGCGAAAGCCGCGAAAGGTGCGATATTCCTCGTCGTCGTAATACCGATTCACAAACGCCGTATTCAGTTCGGTAAACGCTTCGGGACGAATTTTTTGCCGCGCTTCGCCAAAGGACTGTTTCGTGTACGTAGTCTCGTCGGCTTGGTATGGCCACAACCGCTCCCGAAACTGATCCAGTTCGATTTGAGTGCTTCGTCGGGCTAAATTTAAAATCATGGACAGGACCCCGACGAACCCGACCTTGCGCTCGCGGGTAAAATCTTTCGGACGTTCTTTGGATCGCTCCCGAAATTGCAAATCTTGTAATGTTTGACCGATGATATTGATAAGATCCAACGCTTTACTGGACATTATTACCACCTCCAATGCCAGAATACTGGAAGGTGGCCCGAAGGTTCAGCTTTTTTATTGGCGACACCCGCTGAACCGCCGAGATCCGGAGTCATTAACACACTCAAACGTTCTCTATAGATGGCGAACGTTTGATCGTAACTTCCTTAACCTGACAACATTGCGGTGCACGCGGGTCTGACCGAATCCTGGAGCCAAGGCATGACCGAGGGATTTAACAACCAGATCAAGTGTCTCAAGCGCGTCATGTTCGGCCGCGCCGATTTCGATCTGTTGCGAGCCCGTATTTTACACAACCAATCGTAGGGGTTGGCGCGAAGACCAGTGGTCATCACTTCAACCCACTGGCCTGCTGTCGCTACGGCTCAAGCAATACCGTTCGGGCATCCGGAACCAGCCGCCCGACGGGCGAGGATTCGGGGTTGGCGCCCGGCTAAAGACCCGCGCCGACGCCAACCCGGAATGCGGAAGGGGCTATCTCCCGGAACACCTCGCATCGACGCGCTCACACGGCCGGGGCGAATGACGGTGGTGACCGGCTGATTCATCAGACCGATGACACAAAGAGTTAGCCCAAACCGTAGGCCAACGCTCAACAACACAGGGACGCTCGCCTCGGCTCAGGGACAGACGGGAGCCTGGACGATAGATTCGACAGCATTCGAACCACACGGAAATGGCCACGCTCCAATTCTGCCTATCTTTCAGCAAAAGTGAGGGAGAGCCAATTCCTCTTGACCAAACACACGCCTACGCGCCGTGCCGTTGGAGGATTGGGTCGGCCGGATCGGGGGCGAGCGCGATCTCCACCTGTCGAACGCCCACACGGCCTACTACCACACGGACCTGGGCAAGCTCCAGATCGCCCCCCGGGGCGGGGGGATCTCTTTCGGTTCTGGTCGGGATCCTACGCCGGCATCGGCGGCCGCGGTGCCCGAGCGCTGTGGTCCCCACTTCTCGGCCAGGAGGCCAACAGTGACTCCGGCCTTGACACATTTACATACTCTGTCTAATCGAGCATGAAAGACTGTAATAACTGGTAGTTAGACCTGCTTATGGTGATTCCACAATAGCTGAGACACCGCTCCGCAGTGAGCGCATTTAGTACCTCTGCACTTAATGTTCCAGACATTTGCCACTCGAGTAAAACCACGGCCATTCGGATCACAACCGAAAGGCGTCGTTCAGCAAAACTCTCTCTAGAAATCTGTACACAAAGCCGGGTCAATGTGTCGCTCACTCCGCTGTAATTTCCAGAAGACAGGCGCATCTGAGCCACATAGGCGTTTTCCAACAGATAATCAATCCGCGACATCTGAATGAGTCGAAGGCACTTTCGTATGATGATTCTGATTAAATCCTCACGGTCCAGAGGGTTGCTTGTGTCCGTAGTAATGTCACCCATCATCGTCCACAGAGCCGAGCTCTCGGACACGTTGGATTGGCGAAGGTCCTTGGTGGGCGGGAAGGAGACACTTATAATCGTCTCGTGTATCTCCTCATCTGGGACGTGAACGTATGAGAACCAGTGTCGACTGTTAGGAAACAAAGATCGGAGAGAACCTGGCTTCGGATCTTGGCTTTTCCCTTTTATCTCGTTCAAGATGTCACTTGCAGAGCGTTCCGCGTCTTCTCCTTGGGCAAGCAAGACAAGGATAACAGGGCCGTTAAGATACTCTGAATACGAAGCAAAGGTTCTACTGATTTTGTGAAGGCGGTCTCGTTTATTAGTTGGCCCAGTCAAATAGAGCAAGTCGACCAGTTCCCGAGTTCCGTTCAAGAAACTGGCTGAGCGGATGAGGAACCCTTTTTGTTCTAGAAATAGGCCAATATGTGGGATCATCAAACTCGTACTTAACTCTGGAAGTGCGGCGAGAACCGCTACATTACGCCGTTCGATCGAGGATCTCACGACGGCCAAACACCCACTCCAGGGTAGGGCCAACCCAAGTTTCGCAAAGCGATGCTCGTCTGGGACGGTATATCTTTGCGAATCGATTCGGCCAAATCCGCTAGCGCCGCACTAAATACCATCGCAAGGAAATTCATTTGCCCATCTCTCCCTGTCTTGATAGACAAAGCTCGACAGATTAAAGATGCCCATTCATGGTAGCCAAGCGCCGACCCAGAGATTTCTGTGGTGGTTATGTGCCACTCTGCAAAGGTTTCTTCGAGCCAGTTTACCTGCTGGCCATCCACTGAAGTCGCCCACCGAGGAAGCTTGTGGGACCGACCGATTACGATGCTATCAAAATGATCCCGAAACACGGACCATCTCCATTTCTGATACGCATCTTCTAGAGCCATGAGGCGTGGAGCAAGAAGAGGGTATATTGCATCCCCCGGCACCCCGGATAAGACGCTCAGTGATTCACCGCATCCTGGTGCAGCTACTCCTTGAATGAGCTTGGAGTACGATGATACCCACCACTGCCGGGGCTCAATGATGTTAATGTCGGGAGTAATGGTCACCACCGCCTGTCTCGATCTACCCCTGCACCCAATTTTGTGGCAAGGGGTAGTCGTATGTTGCTGGGTTAGCCAAAACGTTGGTCAAGTCGTCAACAATTCTTGACATCTCTTCTTTGCCGAGGGACCGGATGACAGCACGTAACATATTTCTGAATTTCGACAACACCTCGTCCTTGGGTTCAAGGCCGAATTTGGCTGCCAGGCCTCGCAAGTGAAATTCATCAGGGGTCCGTGCGCGGGCGATAATTCCTGAGTAGCGCAAGGGTTGTTGCGGATAAGGTTTCGTTGTTTCGATGCCGAACTCTCGTACCGTAGCACCTAGCCAATCCAACTTTTGCTCTAGAGCTATAAACGAATCACGGATATCAATGAATAGAGGGTCCAGGTTGAGAGTATCCGCCAGATATTGGTCTACCGAATATTCAATCATGGTGTGTGCCCACCCACGAATAGAGTCACGCATCCCGCCGTCGATGAGATAGCCGGCTTGCTCGGCTTCCCGATAAAAATTTCGATATTCGTTTACCACAACCCTCATATTTCTATACGCCCAGCCGACTTTTTCGGGGGGGGTTGCCCATTTTGGTCCAAAGTGAATTACCGCGTCGCCAACGATGTGAGCCTGTATGAGTTTGGCTCCCAACGCGTCTTGTGGTATGTTCCAACACTGCTCGTAACCCCACGTATGACTTGACAAGAGATCTGGCAGCATCAGCATGACGACACCTTCTCCACACGAAACGTCTAGAGTTCTGAAGTTGTGGTTCCCGGTTATCAAAACATGGCCCAATATAAACAATGTCGCTTCTCCTCTCTTGGCTAGGGATTTACGAGAAATGAGTCATATGAAAAGGGAATACCTGGGACGTTGTCAATAGTCTCTAGCCAATGTGCATCTCCCAAAGACTGTGAAACCATCTCCCATTGAGATTTGTCCCAATACCATCCTGGACATTCCGCCCCAAAATCGTTCAGACATCGATTGAAAAACCAATCCATGCGTTCGTGCAACACACAATCCGTATCCTCAGTGCGTAGGTTTTCAATTATGAGGTACTGGTTCGTATGAAGGGTGCTCATCCAGCCAATGAAGGGGTCTACGCTGAGCTCGTGGTGGATAGAAGCAACCACTATGACCGCATCAAACCGCCGAGTTTGAAGTATCTGTCGCCGACTAAAGTCCACCGTTTCGTGGCTGTTAGAACATCGCCCGTAGTCGCTGAATCGCTCGGTTTCAATTACCGTACACCCACGCAGACGCAACTCTTTTGCTAACGTGCCCGTGCCGGACAGTACGTCCAAAATCGTGGGATTCGGTTCAGGGAGGTAAGACATAATTTTTTCAGCCAGATACTTGGAACGACTGGCATTTAGTACTTTATTCCATTGGCGCCCCAAGCCACCTTCTTGTAATGCCACTCTGAGGTTCTGGGTCGCATCGGCGCCCATGTCTGACTCCACAATCAAACGTGCCACTAGTTCAATGCTTGGGTCGGTAAAAGACAAAGCCTTCTCCAGACGTCGTTGCAATTCCGGCAATGTGACCACTTACATTCCACTCCTTTCGGTTGTAAGTTTGCGGACGTGATAATCCTTAATCCGTTTCCGCGTTTTAACCTTGGTATTGCGAACAAAATCCACGTCTGGAACATCCTCGGCTGCAACACCAAGCAGGTCCGGCGCCTGGAAATAATGGATGGTCACGTACGGTACATTTGCTTCTCGTGCACGTGTCAAAATCGCATTGGAACCATGTTGG
>JAKAAL010000336.1 GCA_021802375.1 Bacillota bacterium
CGATCTTTCCATACTTTAAAGAGGAGGATACCATTGATTAATAAGGGGCTTAAAAAAGAGCTCAGCCTCTTGGACCTTACCATGGCCTCATTGGGGGGCATTATCGGTTCAGGGTGGCTATTTGGAGCATTATTCGCCGCCAACGATGCCGGCCCTTCCAGTATCATTTCGTGGATTATCGGAGGGTTTGCGGTATTGTTGATCGGCTTAGTTTATGCTGAGTTGGGCGCAATGCTTCCGGAATCCGGATCCATCGCGCGTTACCCCCATTATACCCATGGCCACTTAACCAGTTTTATCATGGGATGGGCGGCATGGATTGCCTACGCCTCCGTGCCGGCAGTAGAGGCTGAAGGCGTGATGCAATACGCGTCTCACTGGTTTCCTGCTTTATGGGATGCCAAAGTGACCCCACCTATTTTGTCTGGTTTGGGTCTATTCGTCGCCGCACTACTAATGCTCGCATTTTTCTTGATTAACTACTACGGGGTTCGCACATTCGCCAAAGTCAACACCTTCGTCACCATCTTAAAATTTATTATGCCGAGCTTAACTATCATTGTGTTTCTTTTTGCCGGTCTCCATTGGATTAATCTTTCCCATTACGGCGGTTTTGCCCCTGACGGAAGTTCCGGCGTGTTAGTTGCCTTAGCAACGTCAGGAGTTATCTTTGCATATCTCGGATTTCGCCAAGCAGTGGACCTCGCGGGAGAAGCTAAGAACCCGCAACACGATGTTCCCCGTGCTTTGATTTACTCCATCATTATCGGCATCATTTTGTACGTGCTGCTGCAGCTGGTGTTTTTGGGCGCAGTCCCCGGTAGCGCATTGGCTAAAGGATGGGCCGGCGTAGTATTAACCTCCCCATTTGCTGAAGTCGCCGCCAGTTTAAACCTCGGATTCTTCGTCACGTTGCTGTATGCCGACGCGGTGCTGTCACCTGCCGGCACTGGTAACGTGTACATGGCTTCCACTACCCGCGTGATTTATGCGTTGGCCAAGAACGGCTATTTCCCCAAAGGATTGGCCAAAGTGGACCCCAAAACCGGTATTCCGGCGGCTGCCCTAATTGTGGCATTTGTCCTTGGATTGATCTTTCTGCTGCCTTTCCCCTCTTGGCAGTCATTGGTGGGATTGGTCTCCTCGGCAACAGTCTTCACCTATATCATCGGACCGGTGTCGCTCACAGTTCTCCGGCGAACGGCACCCGAAGCCAAACGCCCTTTCAAACTCGGAGGTTCAGGCATCATTGCTCCGGCAGCGTTTGCCATCGGCACCCTTATCGTCTACTTTACCGGGTGGGCTACCGATTCCAAGTTGCTGATAGCGTTATTGGTTGGCGTCGTGCTTTACGCTATCGTGTCAGGGGTGTCTCCAAACTCCATTCGCCGCCCCGATGCCCAATCTATCAGGAGCGGGGTTTGGATGATCGTCTATCTTCTCGCGATGTTAGTGATGATCTATTTAGGATCGTCCAAACTAGGAGAACTGAAAAACGCCATCCCTTACCCTTTCGACCTCATCGTGGTAATCATACTGGGACTGATCTTCTTCTACTGGGGTGCTGCCAGCGGCTATCGCACCAAGGATGTTGAAGAGGCACTCGAGAGCATCTCCGAAACCAAAGAAGCCGGGTCATTCTAAACCGCTTGCTGAAAGTGGCTCCGGCACTTAGCCGGAGCCACTTTCAGTATACAGCGCACACTGACGCCAAAGTTCCAGGTATACTAAGGCCATATATATAGGGAGGTGGAAGTTTTGTCTTTTCCCCCACATGCGGCACTGATTGTCGTCGATTTGCAAAATGATTTCTGCCCGGGAGGCAGTTTGGCCGTACCTGACGGCGATCAAATTGTCCCCGTGGTGCAACATTATGTGGATTCCTTTGCTGCGCAGGAACTCCCCGTAATCTTTACCCGCGACTTTCATCCGACCAATCATGTGTCATTTGCCTCGCAAGGCGGCCCGTGGCCTCCCCATTGCGTGCAGGAAAGCACGGGTGTAGAATACCATCCCGGGATTCAAATTCCCCCAAGTGCGTATCACATCATCAAGGGGTTTCAATCTGACATAGATGCGTACAGCGGATTTGAAGGCCAACTTAGGGGTTCGAAAGATTCGTTGACACTAGATAATTTGCTGCGCTCTTTGCAGGTAAGCGAAGTTTATGTGGTAGGCCTGGCCACCGACTACTGCGTTCATGCTACGGCATTAGATGCTTTGAAATTGGGCTACCGGGTGGTTGTGGTTGAAGACGGTGTTCGCGGCGTTAATGTGAACTCGGGTGATAGTCTACGCGCATTACAGGACCTGCGTCGGCACGGCGCTCAGTTAATCGCCTCTACCGTCCGCCCATGACCTCCGATATTGTCCTGTTGGCGATAGACATGCAAGAAGGATTGGCTCGCCCCCAAAACGACAAAGACCCACGGACTCGGCTCTTATCGACCATCAAAGTACTGGTGCAGCAAGCACGCTTTCACCAAATTCCGATAGGATACATTTGGACACCCTCTGCTCACAATGTGGACTATCCTGCACCCGCCGTGGACCGCCCCCCGAAGTCCGGAGAAATGCTGGAGGACAACGGCATATTAAATGAACTTCCCGTCCTCCCTAAGGATTTTGTGATTGCTAAGCCGGCGTGGAGCGCTTTTAACAATACCGAACTCCTATTCCATTTGGCCAGTCTTCGTGCGCACACGGTTGTTTTAACCGGCATTGCGACTAATCTTTCTGTCGAAAGTACTGCCCGAGATGCCTATGACCGCCGTTTCAATGTCATCACGGTTTCCGACGCCATGCTGGGCAGTTCTCGGGATGAACACATTTTTGCGGTCACTCGCATTTTCCCACGCATAAGTCGGGTCATGACATCAACTCAGGTGATAAACTGGTTGCCACAAGTTAAAGGGGGCTACCGTCATGAGTAATACCCGGTGGCAATTTCTCGGCGTGGTATGGTGCGTGCTGTTAATGGCCGCTGTCTGGGGATTGCCTAACGCCATCATGCGTCTCATTGTCACCATTTGGATTTTGGCAGCCGTTGTCCTAGCCTGGCTGTATTGGACCCACCCGCCGACTACGGCCACACCGCTCGAAGATCCGTTGACCCAGTCATTGGAGGACCCGGCACAAACCACCTTTGAAATTGGCAGCGCGGCCTTGCCCCATTTGCGACAAGGGCTAAACCGCGACACCGCCCAACACATTGCAGAAATCATCCAGACTACCGCTGGAGTGGAAGCTGTTGCCATAACCGACACCAATATTGTGCTGGGATGGGCAGGGAAAAGTTGTCCGCAACACGCACCAGGAAGCTTGTTGTCATTAACGACACGCCAGGTGATGCGGGATCGCGCTGTGCGAATTCTTCACACCGATGAACTCCAGGGCGCTTATGACGACTGTCAGCTGGGAATTGTGGTAATTGCCCCCCTGGTGTCGCATGACCAAGCTGTGGGATCGGTCAAACTCTATGTGTCGGAAGAAAGCATGCTACCGCACCGGGTTAGCCGGTTTGCAGAAGGAATTGCCCAACTCCTGTCAATTTTACTGGAGGTCGCCGAACTAGACCGTCAGCGCAGTTTGGCCTCCGCTGCCCGGCTAGAAGCGCTTCAAGCACAAATTCGTCCTCACTTCCTATTTAACGTCCTCAATACCATTATCTCGTTTTCCCGTACTGATCCCGACAAGGCGCGAGATCTTCTCATTCAGTTAGCCTCGTTTTTTCGTCGTTCACTTTCACATAAGGGACCAACCATCTTACTTAAAGACGAAATTGATTACGTGCAAACCTATCTGAATCTGGAAAAAGCACGGTATGGCGACAAACTCCGGTATCGCCTGCGAATCCAACCCGAAGCCCTAAACATTCCAGTCCCAGTGCTCATGTTGCAACCACTGATTGAGAATGCCGTAGTGCATGGAATTGCTACCAAAGAAGATTGGGGCATGGTTAGCCTTACGGTACGATACCGGGAAACCGATATCGTCATCTACATTTCAGACAATGGTTCAGGCATACCAAAATCTAAGCAGTACGAAATATTTGAAATGGGGTCAGGACAAGGCATGGGACTGGGCCTAAGCAACGTGGCGGAACGACTAGTCGGTTTGTATGGCAATCAATACCATTTGCGCTTGCGATCCCAACCAGGAAAAGGAACCACGATACGCCTCGTGATTCCCATCCCCATTCCTCACTAAAATTGCCCACTATCTACTTTTCTTGATGCCCTATCTGTTCCATAATAACCGGCAATATCTCGGGATCCTCCAACCCGGTAATATCGCCAGTAGCCTGCCCATTTTGCAGCAATTCTTTCAACAGACGCCTCACAATTTTTCCGCTCCGCGTCTTGGGCATGGCGTCAAGTCGAAACACTTGGGCCGGACGAGCGATGCTCCCAATAGCATCCACTACTGATTGCGACAAAAATTGTTGCCAGTCACCCTGGCTCATTGGGGAATTTTGACGGTTCATTGTGACAAAAGCCACAGGAACCATGCCTTTAATATTGTCGGCCACACCAATCACGGCGGCCTCCGACACCCCCTCTACTTCGAGTAGGGCAGATTCCATTTCCATCGTGGATAATCGGTGGCCCGCAACATTGATCACGTCATCAACGCGTCCTAAGACCCAAATATGGCCATCGAGATCCTCAATCGCAGCGTCCGCTGTGCTGTAAGCCCCGGGAAACTGGCGGAAGTATTGGGACCGGTAGCGCTCTGGATCTCCGAAAATGGTGCGTGCCAGCCCAGGAAAGGGCGCGTTCACCAACAGGTATCCTTCCACCCCAGCGGGTACTCGGGTTCCTTGGTCATCGACAATAGAGTAGCGGTGGCCAGGTAAGGGCATCCCGCAGGATCCCGGTTTCGAACGGGTTACCCCAACAACCGACGATGTCCAGGCACTGCCAGTTTCACTTTGGCCATAGGTGTTGTTGATTTCCAGCACCCCATTGCCCATGACGTCCCGCACCCATTGCCAGGTATTGGCATCAAGTGGTTCGCCCACCAGTCCAATGAGTTTGAGAGACGACAAGTCGTGGCTTCCAATCCACTCTGCGCCATAACGCGCTAGCATGCGCAACAAGGTGGGCGCAGTAAATATTTTGCTCACTCGATGTTGCTCGATAATCTGGTAAACCCGATCGGGGTCAGGGTAGTCCAATGCGCCTTCATAAACCAAGGCAGTGGCCCCATGAGCCAAGGCCCCAACCAACTCAAAAATGGGGAAGGTTAGCCATCCGGTATCGGCAGTGCACCAATAGATGTCTTCTGGGCCTAAATCCAAGGCATACTTCACATTGTGGTAGGCCGACACCAGAAATCCCATACCGGCATGAACCAAACCCTTGGGTTTGGATGTCGTCCCCGACGTATAGATCACAAATCCAGGCGCGTTAGCGTCAAGTGGCCTGGGGGGCATCAACGGTGTGCCGGGTTGCACTAAATCGTCCCAATAATGATCTCGTCCGGACTTCATGGTCACATCGAGAGTCCCGGTACGGCGCACCACCACCACCTGTTCGACGCTGGACACGCGGTCAACAATCGTATCCAAGTTGTTTTTCAAGGGAATGCGCCGACCGCGTCGCCAGGCTTCGTCCGCAGTGATCACCACCTT
>JAKAAL010000337.1 GCA_021802375.1 Bacillota bacterium
TTGGTTCCTCCGCTCTTGCATGGTGCAAGATTAGGCGTAAATAACTATAAAAGACACTTGTTTCGAAACCATTGCCGTCTATTAGTATAAGAACTCGCTGGTTACTCGTCAATCAGCGCACCCGAGGATTGACTTCACTAAGACGGCGTGCGGTTCTCCCCTAAAATTGCCGAGACATATGATTCAGGGTCAAACGGCATCAGATCATCCAACGCCTCGCCGACACCGACATACCGAATGGGAACATTCAAACTCCTGGCAATGGCCAAGGCCACCCCGCCCTTGGCCGTTCCGTCCAACTTGGTCAGAATGATGCCACTCACGGGCACCGCCTCCATGAAAGAGGCGGCCTGGGCCAAGCCATTTTGCCCGGTGGTCGCGTCTAAGACCAGCCACACCTCATTGGGGGCTCCGCTATGGGCCTTACCCATCACCCGGTAAATTTTAGCCAGTTCCTGCATCAATTGCACCTTGTTATGAAGGCGTCCGGCGGTATCGATGATGGCCAGGTCCGCGCGCCGGGCCACGGCCGCGGTGACCGTGTCGAAGGCCACGGCGGCCGAATCGGCGCCGATCGCCTGGCTAATAACCGGCACATGAGCCCGGTCGCTCCAGACCAAGAGCTGCTCCGTAGCCGCCGCGCGGAAGGTGTCGGCCGCCCCTAAAATGACTTGATGACCACGCCTTTGCATCATCGCGGCCAACTTGCCTACCGTCGTCGTCTTGCCTGTGCCGTTTACCCCCACCAGCATCCATACTACCGGCCGCTCGAGCTCCCCTAGTTGACTCGGATCTGGACTAGACGATGCCAAGGCCTCCACCATGATCAGGTGCAGCATCGAAACAACCTCATCGGCTGCCTTGGGACGGCGTTGCCGCACCATCACCCTCGCCTGGCTCAATAGGTATTCCACCGTGGACACGCCCAAATCCGCCTCGTAAAGAATCTCTTCCAGCGATTCCCACAGGTCGTCGTCCCACTGTCTGCCCGAAAAGGCGCTGAGAAGTTTGTCACCCAACCCCTGCCGCGTCTTGGTGAGGCCAGTACGCAGTCGCTCCCATAATCCCGGCAATCCATGCCCCTCCTCTACTGAATTATCGTTTCCCGATCCTCTAACAAGACGGAAACTACGCGGCTTTGACCCCGACCATTGCCCGTAATTCCCCATAGGGCGGCAGCGGCTTCCATCGTCGCCTTATGATGGGTAATCACAATGAACTGGCGATTTGTGCCTCGTTCATTCAAGTAGCGGCCAAAGCGCTCGGCATTCCATTCATCCAAAGAGGCCTCCACCTCGTCCAGCACCACAAAGGGCGCATGGCGAATGCTCAACAAGCTAAACAGCCAAGCCAGCCCGCCCAGAGCCTTTTCTCCCCCAGACAGCAAGCTGAGCCGACTAGGACGCTTGCCCGGGGGAGCCACCCATAAATCGACCCCCGGTTCCTCTCCACTCGTAAAGCGAAACGACGCGCTCCCCCCTCCAAACAGCGTATGGCACGCTTCTTGAAAGGCCTCCTCGACTTTGTGCGCCGTCTCGCGCACGCGCTCGGCGACAACCTGATCTAACTGGGCCAAAGTAGCCTCCAGCTCGGCTTTGGCGGATTTTACGTCCTCCGCCTCCGAGCTCAACTGCTCATGGCGCTTCGTAAGATCGCGCCACCGGCCTAGACTTCCCCGCTCCACGGGACCGATGCGGCCAATTTCCGCGCGCACTCGCTTGAGTTCGCCTTCGGCTTGGGCAAGTTCCCTTGCCTGGAGCGGCGTCAAATCCCGTTCCGAATCCTGAAGCGGTGCCGACTCCCAACGCAGTGCGATCATGTCCCCCCGGCGGCGAAGTTCGGACACGCTCTGCTCGATGGCTTGGAGGCGATCCTGCTTGATGCGACGAGCGGACT
Organism: Bacillota bacterium; assembly: GCA_021802375.1. The sequence goes on from JAKAAL010000337.1 coordinate 1,897, forward strand.
CCAGCTCTTTACGCGACGATTGCAGCGCTTCCAGTGTTCGGGAATCCTGCTCGCATGCTTCGAGCAACTGGGCCTTCACGCTCCGCCGAAGCTCGGCCTGCTCCTTCCATTTGAGAACCTCCCCCTGTTGTTGCTGGAGGGTCGCAAGGATTTCCGCTGCCCGCCGACTAACCGTTTCGGCCTCTTTCAGCCATCGCTGGCGTTCGGCCAGATCTCGGGCCATTAACGCTCGCTGAACGTCCTTAGCTCCCTGCTCTTCGGCGTAACGCCTTTCCAAGTCCGCCACCACGGCAGCCTGGCGGGCCAACGCGGATTCGGCTTCGGTGAGGCTCCGCGAAGTTTCTTGGCGTTTGACCTCGATGCGTTCCCGCTCGTCGCCGAGCACCGTCTCTTGGTCGCTCAATTGCACCAGGGTGTCACCATACGATAGTCCCTGGATGGCCTGCTCTTGCTGCTGCCATGACGCCCGCTTTTCCGCCAATTGCTCTCTTAGGGCGTCCACCTTAGCATTTATTTCCTGAAGACGTGCACGCCCCCCGTGCAATTCTTGTAACACATCATCCTTTTGCTTCTGAAGTCGTTCTAAGGCACCTCTCTTGCCACGGATTTCCTGAGATCCCGAGGCGGCGACCGATCCCCCGGTGATGGCCCCACCTACCAAGAGTACCTGACCATCTAGGGTCACCGTGCGAAATCGAAAGCGATGAATCCGTCCCAACCGGGTCGCACCTTCCAAATCCTCCACCACTAATACCCTACCCAGCGCATGGCGAATGGCTACTTCGATATCGGGTGCATATTGCACTAAGTCTACGGCAAATCCCAAGGCCCCCGGCATGCTGGCTAAATCGCGATCGCGCGGGGATAGCTCCGATGGGCGCAGAATGTCCAATGGCAAAAATGTGGCGCGTCCCAGTTTCCCCGCCCTGAGCCAATCGACCCAGCGTCGAGCGTCCTCTTCTCGGTCCACCACCAAATCCTGATGAGCCCCCCCCCAGCGCCACCTCTAGGGCGTCCTGGAGTCTTGGTTCCACTTGGATCAGCGAACCCAGGGTCCCGCGAAGACGAGCCCCCATTCCCTCCGCTGCAGCCTTGAGCACCGCGCGCACTCCCGCAGAAAGGGATCCTCCAGGACGGCTCATCCGGGATAACGACTGAAGTTCGGCCGATTGCACCGCCCATTGTTGTTCCAACTTTCCTAGCTTCTCTTCTTGGATGGTGATCGACCGGGTTAGCTCTTTTCGAAGTTCGACCACATGGTCTAACTGCTTGACCTTGCTTAAAATCTCCTCCTGTTCGCGCTCGTGCTCCAGCATACGCTGTTTTAGCCGGTCCACTAACGTTTTCGTCGGAGCCATTCCCAAAACCGCCTCAAAGCGGCTCTTAACCTGTCGCCATTGAAGTATTTGCTGGTCCAAGTCGGCTAGCCGCTGAAGGTGGCCGTCTTGGGCTTGGCGAAGTGTAGCTATTTGCCTTTGCAAATCTTCCAAGGTAGACCTTGCCTGAGTCGACATCGCCAGGCTGTCCGTTTCCCCTTGGTGGGCCCCTACGGTGGCCCGCTCTGCACGCTGGTCTAAGTCAGCGCTCAAGTCTATCCATTGCCCCAGCTCTTCACGACGCGCCTCTAAGCTTATCAATTCACGCTTATATGCATCCACCAAAGCTTCCGACTTGCTAAGTCCAGCCTCGCTCCGACTCACTTCCTCGCTCTCGATATCCAACTGGCGGCGCCTAAGCGTGAGTTGGTCTTGGCACTCAGCGGCATCGGCCTCTATCGCCTGCCAACTCGTTTCTAAGACCTCGAGGCCACTTCTCATCATTTCCTGTTCTTCTAGCGCTGCCGATATGGCTTGACTAAGACGGTCACCCTCAGCTTGGTCCAAGGCAAAACGCGTACGCCGAATCAATCTCTGAAGTTCGTCCGCGCGCCCATTAAGCTGGTCCAATTGAGCCTCTCGCTGCGCCTGATGTTTCAGCCCATCCGCGTCTTGTTCAACCTCCGCGATGAGGTCGGTCAAGCGCGTCACCTTAATCTCCACTTCCGCTAAATGTTGTACCGTCTCGCGACGCCGGAGCTTGTAGCGCGATACCCCAGAAGACTCCTCCAATTGCTCCAAACGCTCGCGCGGCTTCAATAAAAGTGCCGATTCCACGCCGCCTTGGCTGATGATGGCGTAGTTGGACCGACCTACGCCACTATCTAAAAACAGGTCGGTCACATCTTTTAAGCGAACCACCCGCCCGTTGATGAGATATTCCGACTCTCCGTTGCGATAGTATCGGCGGGTTACGGTGATCGAATCAGGCCAATCGGGATTTTCCAGGTTGGCTTCCGCAAACGTCAAGATCACCTCGGCGAGCCTCGCCATAGGCATGCCTTGACCGCCCGCAAACAAGATGTCCGTCCAGCGTTCGGCGCGCATCTCACGGGGCCGCTGTTCCCCTAGAGCCCATCTGAGAGCGTCCACCACGTTGCTTTTGCCGCCGCCGTTGGGTCCCACCAGTGCCGTGATGGCTCTTGGGAACTCAATCACCGTTTCCGCGCCAAACGACTTGAAGCCGTACATACTCATCCTTTTCAGGTACACTCACAACCATCCTCGCCTTAACCCTTAGCCCAGCGTCCTCTCTTGGGCGGTGGGCTTTGCCTACCACTCTCTTCCTATTTCTTCTCTTGTTTCTTCTCTTGCTACCATTGGCGGAGTATATCAACTCACCATCTACTTGCCAAGCGTCGGCGACGGGGATGACGGGACCGAGCACACCCGAAATCGTATGCCGGTGCGGTGCACTCCTTGCATATCTACGTCGAAAAATGCCGGTTGAGCGACCAAGTCCAGTGATTCCGCACCGAGCAAGCCTCGCGCTATAGCGATGGCTTTGACGGTTTGGTTGACCGCGCCGGCGCCCACCGCCTCCAAATCGGTTAGACCCCCCGAACGCACCATGGCAACCAGGGCACCCGCCACCGCCTGTGGCCGAGACACCGCCGACACCCTAAAAGACGACATCTTTTTCCCCCATCCCCCATTAAAAACCACCAGTTTTTTGGTGTCTCTAGGATTCTAGGAACTGTCGCAGAACTCCTGCATCTGTCACAATTGGGCTGGGCTGGCGGTCGATCCCCCCTTGTCGAAAATTTACAGAATTTCTGTAGAGGCCTCACGCCCTCTTATGTACAATAACAATTGCCAGGAGGCAATGTCATGGACGTCTTGGACAAAATCGTAAACCTAATTCTGCAAGATCCTTTTTTAACGGCCGCGGAGATCGCGCGCAGGCTTGGTTATGCGGAGGAGAAGACTATTTATTACTGGATTGAGAAGGCCCATTATCCAGGCTTGGTGGCATTCAAACGCGCGGTGCTCGCAGGTCAATATCGGCCCTCGAGCGCCTCTGCCCGGGAGAACGCACCCCACTATGGCACGATCCCCATCATCAGTGGGTTTTCCCGCGAGGGCACCGCGTTAGTCACCAATTCGCGCTATCGAGCCAGTGTGCCCTCAGCGGATGTGCGGTTCGCCTGGCAATACCAAGGGCCCAACGATTGGATTGTTATGGCAGGTGATTGGTTGCTTCTATCCTTGGTCGAATTAGCGCATGGACCGTTGAAAGCTTGGTGCCTTGCCTTCGACAAAGAAGGATCCCCGGTCGTTCGGGTGCTTCTTCCCTCTGCCTCGGGGGAACCACCGCGGCTGGTCGTGCCCCAGTCATACGAAACTGATGCGAC
>JAKAAL010000338.1 GCA_021802375.1 Bacillota bacterium
TGCCTCCTCGATGTTTCTTCATATTTTCGGGGCGGTACGGGGTTGGCGGGTGTTTTGGGGGCTCATCCTACTCAAGGTGCCCAACGTGATAGCGATGGGGGTAGGGGCATGGTCTCTGGGTCGGATCGCTAAGCGGTTCGGACTGCCCTCTTACACGGTAAAGACATTGTGGCTCGTGAGTCCCATCCTTCTGACGACATCGTTTATGCAAAGTCAGATGGACATCATGCCCGCGACGTTAACGGTCCTGGCGCTGATGCTATTGGATGCCGAAAACCCCACCCTCACGTTCGTGATCCTCGGGGTGGCTGCCAGCATCCAGGTTTATCCCTTACTCTTCGCGCCTCCCATGGCCTTTTTGTTGGCGCGCGGCCATTTCTCGCGCGTCATTAAGTGGGGTGTAGCCGCCACACTTCCGTTTTTGCTTGCTCTCGTGCCCTTTACGGGCAAACCTCTAATCGCGCGAGTGTTTTTAGCCCGCGACGGGGCGAGCTTATTTAACAGCGTGCGTTTGGGGATCGTACCCATTCACTTATGGTTCGTTGTCTATGCCGTCATCTGTTATACCGCCTGGCGGATGAGCCCACGATACGCCTCCTTTAGAGGGGTGCTCTGGGTATGGTTGACGGTCTCTGCCTCGATTTTGGTGTTTTCCTATTGGCTTCCGCAATGGGTGGTATGGATGGTGCCTATGGCCGTCCTATTTGCGACCATGGACAAGCGTTTTTTGTGGTTATGGATCGCGGTCAATGGACTCTTTGTGTGTAACAATGTCTTCGCCTTTCCCCGTAATTTGGACGGTCAGCTGTTGAGTCTCGTATCCGGGCATTCCGTGTTATGGACCTATCCCCAATTGACCGGAACCCATGGGCCCGTGGTCATTTACATGCTGTTGATTGTGGGCATCGGGGCCCTGGTGTATCGGGCCTTTCTGCTCCTGGAAGACCCTACGCCGGCACCGCCCGCCCCCTCGTTGCTGGGTCTCTGGTATAGCCTGCCGCTGGTGCTGTATGTGCTGGCTTTAGCAGCGCAACAAGTGATCCCCGGGTCATAGCGGTAAACGTAACCAAGCGGCGGCCGCGATCCCTCGTGGCCCAAAGCCCTGGCTCCGTCGCTACCCTGACGACGGAATTTTTCGTCCATAAAGGACCGTCTCGCGCGCAACTGATGAGAAGGTCCCTCCGCGCCGCGCACACGTCCGAGCGCGGACACCGTGTGCGGGGCACCATTCACTCCCCTTGAAACAATGTCTCGATGCGATCGATGGCTCGGTCCCAAGTATATTGTCTAATATGGTCATAACCATTCAACGCCAGCCGAATCCTGGCCTCTGGCTCCTCGATGAGATCCCGTATATGCTCGGCTAGTGCCGGAACATTTTTGGGCGGCGAAAACAGCGCCGTCACCCCTTCTTCATTGTAATCTCGAACGCCGCCGTTATCGGTGGCCACGAGCGCTGCACCGCAAGCCATGGCCTCAGCCGCGGTAAGCCCCCACCCCTCCATCCACGACGTGTGAACAAAGAGGGCCACCTCATTATATAGTCGCGTGAGTTCCGTGGGCGCGGGCTGACAGCTATAGTCCATCCAGGAGGGGATATCCGCACTGCGCTCGGGCGTGCCAAACAGCCTCACCTGCAAAGTGGGGATGCGCTCTTTGACGTCTTGAAGTGCCGCTATCCCGTCGGCCGCTCCCTTCCATACATTGGTGTGATATAACATGCCCACGGTGTCAGGGCGCCGCGATTGTGGCGGGATCTGCATCGCAAAACGGTCGAAATCAATGCCATTGGGCACATAGGTCATATGGTTCTGTTGGTGGAATTGTGTGCACCCCAGATCGTACAGCCACTGCGCGATCACAATTTTATGCAACGGCAATGTCCAAGTCGCATCGACTGCGTTTTTGGGGCCGTCCCAGGTTTCATAATGCTGAATGAGGTAGTATCCGCGTCCCTTTCGAGCGGGCCAATCGGCCACCCATGGCGCCGTGCGCCATCCGGTTGCGACGGCGACATCGGCATCCGGAAGATATTTAGGAGACGGACTGGGGACAAATGCCATCGTAAAGGAATCACAATCGGGATACCAAAACCTCGCGAGATTGCGCGATAAATCCTGCGACCGAGACAGCTTGGCGCGAAGAGTGCGTAGCAGCGGTCGCTGGCGTTCTAAGTGTTGGGGATGTGCGACAACGACCTGATGACCACGGGCGGCCAGTCGCGTCGCATAATCATAGACCACCTTAAACCCGCCAATGGGTCGCTCGCTAAAAAATGGCAGGACGAATGTGATGCGCAAACAGCCCACCCCTTTCCACGACACATTTGTCAACTCGCGGCCACCTCACCCACCCATGGAGTTGGTGGCCTACACGCAGTATCTGCCGTATATGGGTCAGTAGTTCATTTTTAGCTAGGATAGCATCTCGCGACCCATCTGTAACCAAGGGGATCCCGGGTTTCGCGCCTTACGCGAACCGGCATCCACCATCCACGCCGATCCTAATAAGTTAAGGCGCGTATCACAACCCTAGGTGCTGCTGGTCCACGAGACGTGGGTGTGATAGGATGAACGAAGAGCCCGATCATCCTCGTGGGGGGATAGTGTACTTAACCGATAGCACCACAATGATGAGATCGAAGAACCCCCCTGCCCCTGCCAGACACCTACACCTCTGAACGTCGTTTATTGTGCAGTCAATGCGGCCACAGTCACTCTCTAAGGAGGATAAACATGGGAGCTGGATATACCATCCTAGACTTATTTTCAGAAGAACAGGTCCTAAAATTTGGGATGACGGCCCATCTCAGATTTTACGCATCTCAGACCGGGCCAGGCGATATGGTGATTGCGAGTAGTACAGGCACGAGCACCAATTTGGGGCCGGTTCAACCTGAGCGTGTTGCGGCGTGGACCTATGAGGGATTGCCGTCGGATGCCGCGGTGACCATCACGCTCACCCCACAGATCGTGGATAATGGCACGGTAACCCACAGCGGGCAAAGTATTCCGATTACGTGGGGTCCGAATGCCAACGGGACGGCAGACTCATACTGGAATGCGAATGCTCACGGCACCAATGCACGCTTTGCGGTTCCGGCCGCCGATGCGACTACAGGCACCGTGACGGAATATCTTGGGGCGTTCGGATACGGTACGGCATGTTTTAATGCGGAATATTTTGTCCAAAGCTTAAGTGGGAGCCTATTTGTAGACTGGACTTCTGTGAGTGGATGGGGCACTAGTGACACGATGTCTATTGATCTCAATACCGCTTGGGCCGCTGATGGCCCCTACAAATTGATGATGACGGGCTACAGTGCCGATGCGTCCCGCACGAGCAATTGCAGTGACTGTGGGAGCGAAACTTCCTGTTGGGAATACGAATCGAAAGCATACCAACCGACCTGGGTTTTCAACGCCCCCGCCAACCCATATGGGCCCACCTTGGTCAGCTTAGGCGACACCTTAACGTTAACTAACTTGCCGGTGCTATCTCCTCAGCCATCCGTATATTTTAGCTATGTGGGCAGCAACGCAGATGACCTTATTAAGCAACAATCTATCGTGCCGGTCAATGGAAGCATCTCCATTCCCTGCAATCGAATGGGCGCCATTTGGATCAATGTGCCCACTAGTGGGGGTGATGTGCCCTATTATTGCAACGTCCAACAATAACGAAGAATTACCCTGTGGGATCCCGGACCCTGCTCTTTGGATCGGGGATCCTATTCAATTGAGAGCGGTGATGGGCACCTGCCCCACAGAATAGGGTAGGTGCCATGAATGTGCAAGCCGATCTGGTTTAGCGGAATCCGGTCCCTCCTGAGAATCCCGCCCGGCGTGGTCGCTGCGAAGCGCGTCGATGCCGGAAGCGGGCGAAATAGGCACGTCCCGATGGGGCGCCAGCCGTTTCGGGACGAACCGATGTTGGAGCCACTGCTGCATGGATGGCCTTGCCACGAATAAAGCTTACTGTGCGGGTCTTTAGCTGGAGAGGATGGTGAAACGGAAGGATAGGCAAGAGGCCGAAGGAGGAAAGGCAGTGGTGTAGAGTGACAGGATGAGGTCGTTGAGAAGATTGAGGCGTCGAGCTTGGCGCTCGTTGGTAAGTTGTCGCCGGAGCACGTTGTCTGCAATCAAGAGACGCCGCCCTCCCCCACACCCTTTCCCTTCCTTCGGCCTTCCCGGCACGGTCTCTGTGCAACGAGACGGTGCCAATGCCTTAGACCGATGCACGTCCCGATGGGGCGACAGCCGTTTCGGGACGAACCGATTGGAATGTGTTTGATGGGTTTTCGTTTATTAGGATGCTACTTCTTTACCAGGACCGAATCTTCATGTCACATAGATGCCGAAACTCTGACAGGGTTCCTGTACAAAGTGGGTGGTACCGTGGTAGCAGAAGGAGGAATGTCCCTTGGCACACAAGATGGGCGCGTTACCGGATCCCGACAGCGAGGCCATGGGCAAGGCTCGACCAGTGGTTGGTGTCTTTACGAGCGGCGGGGTGGCCAGGTCAGCGATGGCGAACGGCGAAAATTTCTCATCCCCCTTCGCTTTCTGCCATGCCATGCTCTACGACGCCGCCGAGGTCTCCGGGACACTTGCCGTGAACGCACCCCTACTTGTTGCCTTCCCGGAGTTTCGACCCGGTCGGCCCTCGGACAATACTTTAACGAAGCTCAATCGCTTCACCCCGCAGGGTTATGGCCTGGACATCGCTCTGTTTACGCTTAGCCCAAGACCTCACGGCCTCGGACCCAAAACTCGATTCTCCGTGGAGGGCTAGTCCTTGCGGAGGCCGGAATTGCACCGGCTCGAAACGGTCAGCTTTTCTTGGCGCACCGAAAGTCAAGTCGCATCATCGATCCGCTCTTCCCGGAGAAATATGCCAATGGCCACGGCGGCCGGTGGCGTGGTCCGTAAGATCACCCTCAAATTGTATCGTAATACGTAAGAATTTCGGACAATGCACATTTCATAGCCTAGCTTGCGAGTTGTTCATCGGCTGTACACAAAATAGATCGACGGAAAAGACGTGTGAGGATTAAATCGGACGGCCTTGAGAACCCCGATCTCATAGGTGTGAATGTAATTCCTCGCGGTGCCCTCCGATTTCAGTGGTTAAAAGGTCTGCCGAAATCGGCCGTGGCGATTGAATGTTCCTCGTGGGATGCTCCGTTAGACCGCCCATACTCCCGCATCGTTGATTTCCACTGTAGCACAGGCCGCCTGCTCAACCGGTATCGATCCGTAAACTCCGGCAGAATCCTGTTTAAAAAACACCTCTGATCCATCACCGAATCTGCATTCCCCAAAGAACCGCCATGTATCCCCGGATACACTCGGAATATGTGGTACACTAAGTGTATCGGTACCGTTGTCTTCACCGTTGGGATCGAGTCACGAGATCCCTTGCGCCTACAAAAGATTTTTCGCCCACCAATCCCGAAAGAATATTCCCGTCGTGACTTGGTTCAAGAACTCCTTGCGGCCATCGTACACCTATTCGCTTGAAATTACCCCACCATAAGGCAACAGGAGACCGCGACAGCGAGTCGCGGTGGATAACCCTTCACCGTCACCCATGGTCCATCTCATGAGCGGCCCCGTAGC
>JAKAAL010000339.1 GCA_021802375.1 Bacillota bacterium
CATGGTGACCTCACGGAATTTATATGGACACGCCGGTTTTGGGGACAAGAGTACTTTCAGCGACGGTGGGTGCCTGAAGTGGCGGATTGGCCCCTTCCCCCGTTGACTCTTCCCTCCCATCAGCCCATAAAGGAGCGTGTGTCGCATGACGTATGATGAATTTTTGACCCACAAAATTCAAGTGGCCCCCGAAACCGGATTGACGGTGGCGGATGCGGATTTACATCCCCGCTTGTTTCCCTTTCAACGGGATATTACGCGGTGGGCTCTACGGAAAGGTCGCGCTGCCATTTTTGCCGATACCGGTTTGGGTAAAACCGCGATGCAAGTGCAATGGGCGCATATGCTGTATCGAGAGAAAGGTCTTCGCACGTTGATTATTGCGCCCTTATCCGTGGCTCGCCAAACGGTCCGGGAAGCTCAGAACTTTGATGTGGTGGTGCACTATACCCGGCGGGGGGAGGATCTCATCGACGGGGTGAATATTACCAATTATGAAATGGCGGATCAGTTTGACCCCCGCGATTTTGGTGCGGTGGTGCTGGATGAGTCCAGCATTTTGAAAAGCGTCGACGGGAAATACCGGCAACAACTGACGATGCAATGGGCCGATACACCCTTTCGCCTCTGTTGTACGGCCACGCCTGCGCCAAATGATATTACCGAAATTGCCAATCACGCGGAGTTTTTGGGCATTAGTAGTCGGGTGAATATGTTAGCCGCGTATTTTGTGCATGATGATGCGGGATGGCGACTCAAGGGACATGCTCGTGGGGCGTTTTATCGGTGGTTAGCTTCATGGAGTTTAGCCATTCGGACCCCCGCAGATTTGGGCTATGATGCGTCTGCCTATACCTTACCTCCTTTGACGGTCATACCGCATTGGGTGGCGTCGGAGATCACCTCTCCAGATAAACTCTTCTTTATGGGCATTCATGGCATTCAAGACCGCGTAGCCATTCGGAAACAAACCTTGGAGGACCGCGTTGCAGAAACCATACAGCTCATTCAATCGACCCCGGGGCAATGGATTGTGTGGGTGGGGTTAAACGAGGAAGGGCGCTTACTTCATGCGCAATTGCCAGAGAGTGCCTTGATGGAAGGTAAAGATGATCCGGAAACCAAGCAACGAGTGTTGGAGCAATTTCAAGACGGCAATCTTCGCATTCTCATTACCAAAGTGAAAATTGCGGGATTTGGGATGAATTTGCAAAACGCCCATCAAATGGTGTTTGTAGGCTTGAATGATAGTTGGGAAGGGTGGTATCAAGCCATTCGGCGGTGTTATCGGTTTGGACAAACCCAACCCGTGGCCGTGCATGTCGTTTTAAGTGAGGCCGAACGCCCGATTTTAGAGAACGTGCGGGGGAAAGAACACGAAGCTCTAACGATGCAGAAGGAGTTGATTTGCTATATGCAACCTTATGAACAGGATGAGTTAGCCCAATACACTACGACGACGGCGGATTACGTAGAAGATATGGCGGAGGGATCCCATTGGCGGTTACTGTTGGGGGACAGTGTGGAACGCTTAAAAGAAGTGGCCTCGGATAGTATTGGTTTATCCGTATATTCCCCGCCATTTTTGAGTCTCTATACCTATTCCCCGTCTGAACGCGATATGGGGAATAATGCGACAGCGGAGGAGTTTTTCCAACATTATCGGTTTTTGTTAGATGAACTCTTGCGAGTAACGATGCCCGGACGATTAACGGCGGTACATTGTGCGCAAGTGGCGGCCATGAAGGAACGGGATGGCTGGATTGGCTTAAAGGATTTTCGGGGGGATCTTATCCGGGCGTATACTGCGGCAGGATGGATTTATCATGGCGAAGTCACGATTGATAAAGACCCCCAAGCTCAAGCAATTCGAACGCATGCCAAAGGGTTATTGTTTGTGCAATTACGGAAAGACAGTAGTTGGATGCGCCCCGCACTAGCAGATTACATTTTGTTGTTCCGAAAACCTGGAGATAATCCGGTACCCATTCATCCCGATTGCACAAATGATGAATGGATTGAATGGGCTCATCCCGTGTGGTATGGCATTCGGGAAAGCGACACTTTGAATGTGGCAGAAGGACGAGAAGCCGATGATGAGCGGCATATTGCGCCGTTACAACTTGGCACCATTGAACGGTGTATTCGATTGTGGAGTAATCCCAGGGAAACCATTTTATCGCCGTTTGCTGGGATTGGGAGCGAAGGCTATATGGCTGTTAAACTGGGGCGTGAGTTTATTGGGTGTGAATTAAAACCGGCGTATTGGCGTGTGGCGGCTAAGAACCTTGCTCTGGCCAACAAGCAACAGCAACAACTCTCGTTGTTTGAATCGGATGTATCCGAATGAGAGCGGGGGTTCTATGAATCTACAACACAAAACTCCAATAGAGTTATCCACCTCGGAATCGCTTACCAAAGTCTCCGTATTAATTGGGGATGTACTAACTCAACTAAAGCATCTAGCCGATCAAAGTGTTCAAACCTGTATTACCTCGCCACCCTATTATGGATTACGAGATTACGGGGTGTCGGGACAGATTGGATTGGAAGCGACGCCGTACGCCTATGTGGAGCAATTAGTTGCGGTATTTCGCGAAGTCCGGCGCGTGTTGCGTAATGATGGGGTTGTTTTCCTCAACCTTGACGACACTTATGCGAGCACTGGGGATAAAGGGGTCTATCACGATCCGAAATATCCGGTTGTGGCTCCCAAAAATTTATTGGGAATTCCCTGGCGTGTGGCGCTAGCGTTGCAAGAGGACGGGTGGATTTTGCGGAGTGATATTATTTGGGCCAAAGGGAATCCGATTCCCGAAAGTGTTAAAGATCGGCCCACGCGTAGTCACGAATATATTTTTCTCTTAAGTAAATCCCCTCACTACTATTATGATGCCCAAGCGATTGCGGAACGCGCCGTTGCGGGGGATAACGGAAGTTATTTTGATCGGGGTAAAACGGGAGCAGTTCATGCTAATCAAGGGAAAGATCGGCGAGATAAGCAACGGTTGGTAGGAAAGCGAACGTATGTCGGTTTTAACGACCGATGGAATGCTTCGACAAAATCTTTAATGCGGAATCGCCGGGATGTCTGGTTTATCAATACGCAACCTTATCCCGAAGCGCATTTTGCCGTGTGGCCGGAAAAACTCGTGGAATTGATGGTGTTAGCGGGATGCCCGCCTGCTGGAAAACGTTGCGATTGTGCCGAAGTCATTAATACGCCGATTGGTAAAGGCCCGATTGATGATCCAACGCGGGTTACGGGTCGTGCGGGATTCAATCGACCCCGGCGTGACGGTGAAGGTAGCCGCCCCGTCACCCGACGCGAACAGCGATGGGAAGCCGATCTCATGCGACACTCACCGCACAAGGACGCCATGCGGAACATTTGCGGGGATGCCTTCGACCATTACATCAGAATTGATCGTTCGGGCGCAAGGCCGTTGCCGCCAGCGATCCGTGAAGACTTCTTTGCCCGTGGCTGGCTGACCGAAGCTCCCCCCTGCGACCATCCGATAGAGGATGCAGGCACTGTGCTCGATCCATTTGCGGGGAGTGGTACGACTTTAGCGGTTGCCAATCGGTTAGGACGCCATGCGGTGGGGATTGAACTCAATCCGAATTATATTCCCCTTATACAGCGACGACTACAACAAGAATATTTTGTTTTGTGATTAAAGGAGTGGACACAATGGAACTTTTGACAGATCCTACGGCGGTGGTTCAAGCCTTGCAAAATGGGGATGATGTCAGTTGGCAAGTGCAGGAAACTGCAGACATTGTTTGGATGCACTGGGATCCTGACCGTCGGCGGTTGGTAATGACTACGGACTCTCCCCGCGAAGTGAACCTGACGTTATCCCAGTTATGGACGGGCGTGTGGTACCGGCGAGATGCACGCGTTCCTTAGACGGGTAAATATACAACCACAACCACATAAAGGAGACGACTATGGATGGCTTCGTGGGGGTTATTGGCATTATCGGGACTACTCCAAAATTGGACAGCCACCCGGGATTTAGGATTTCAAGCGGAATGGTTTCGGCATGATGGCTTGGCCCCCGTGTTCGAATGGGTCCAAGCCTTTGCACAACGGTATCACAGTGCCCCCCAATGGGCCGAAGTGTGTGAACAATTTCCTGAATTGCCGGGGGATCCCCCCGCGCCGACTGAACCGATAGCTTATTATCGGGATCGATTGTGGCAACAATGGATTCAAATGGATCGCTTGGCGGATTTACCCACATATGAGGAGTGGGCGAACCCCGAGGAAGCATTACAGAAACTGCAAGCCTTTGTTCAGACGGTGACGCCTCCCGCGCCGGTCGTGGCAAAGGATATGGTGCAAAATGTGCTGGATCGGGCCATGCACTATGCCGATTATGCGGGGGAGAACATTCTGTCTTCGGGCGATACGGCCACCGATGAAGTGCTCGGCGGATGGTTACGGGGGGATTATATTGTCTCGGCGGCTCCGTGGCACACTGGTAAAACATGGATTGCGTTAGCATGGGCGTTGGCTTTTTGGCGTCATCACCGGCAACCGATCTTGTTTTGCAATTTAGAGATTTCCCCCGAAGAATTTGCAGCGCGGTGGGATGCGTTAGAAGGGCAATTTGATTATCAAACCCTTATTCGGGGCACCCACGCGGGGGCGGATACCGAAGCATTTGCTCATAACCTGCTCACATATGGCACGACGATGCTGCAAGCCCATGCGGATCAAACGGATCCCTTTTATGTGATTCATCATCGTGATTTGCCGGGTTTGCTGACCCCAGAATTGACGTATCGGTTGGGCGTATTATACCGTCCCGCGTTAATTATTATTGACCAGCTTTCATGGATGGCTCCCGATGAGCGAGCGGTTTCCATTCGCGAACAATACGTGAAGATTTCGCGGGGGTTACATCAAGTCGCGAATAGTTTACAAGTCCCAATTATTTTGAATGCACAGATTGGGGAGAGCGGGGAGATTCAAGAATCCCGCAATTTATATCAAGATGCCACGGCGGTAGTTAAATGGAAACGGCGAGCGGATGGGATTTTAGCGGGGAAAGTGGTCAAATCGCATGTGATTAATATTCATAAAGACCCGTTGAATCTTGTGGCGCATTTAGATATTGGTCATCCCTTGGGGGTTTGGTTTGGCAGCCAAGTGGCGGAACCCGATGAGGAGGATTGAGGGGATGCGTGAACGATGGGATCAAACCTATGACTCTTTGCAACGGCGGGGAAAATATACCACCGCTCAATGGCGACTCATGCTTCAACACCGGGGATTGACTGTGCGGGGGGACGATCAGCTCCAGTTTTCCTGTCCGAATACTGCTGCGCACCATCGGGGGGATCAACGCCCGTCGTTTTCTTATTCCCCCGTTAAAGGGATAGGTCATTGTTTTCGCTGTGGGGCGGTGTTGACAGAAGATCAATTGTATGCGTGGGTGGGATCCCCCCGCGTGCCCGTGAATGTGGTGAATACCCATCGGATCCTTCCTCCTTATCGTCCACAGTGGCCGGGGCCACTTACCATTACCCATTGGACATGGTTGCAAAGTAAAGGGGTTACCGATTCCCTGCTTGTGCGGCGATCACGATTGGGATTTTAGCGGGGAAAG
>JAKAAL010000340.1 GCA_021802375.1 Bacillota bacterium
TGGAGATACCGTCGGATTCGGTGCGTAGGTGGCCAAAAAAGCAAAGGGATACGCCTCATCTTTGGACTCCACCATATGAAAAAATACACGTCCAGGAGGTGTAAGATCGGCGCCCCAGTGCTGGAAGTACTCGGCGACTGTGCCAGGATAACCCGTAATGTCCTCATGAAAGGCCTCCTCGATACCTTTCCCTATAAGCCTCAGCCAAGCAACATTGACGTGCTCTACGCCAGGCATAAAAGGAGCTTCTCGCACGAGACGCTCCTCCTCGGATTCCGACATAACCACATGGATCGTCTGCCTCTTGTGCTCTATATCTTCGATACGAGTCAAATTTTTGGCATAAGTGCGCGCGAGTCTATGAAAAAAGCGCACCGAATCCGACGGTATCTCCACGTGTTCTTTCAGCCCTAGATGAAGCAAGGCCCGATAGGCATTGTGAGTAAGATCTCGCAGCAATCCGGCCTGAGCCTCCTGAACCTCCTCCCCGACATTCAATGGGGTGAGTGCCCAGTCCCAAGTAAACCCTGAGGGAAGCGCCACAAAGACTAAAAGATGATGCGCGGTATCCTCAACCGTCGACACAGTATCCCCCCGGATAGTTCTTAGTGCCATTATTGTACCGGATTTGATGACCAGGGTCGCCGGCTTGCGGCGACTAAGACCCTTGGGGGAACCCCCGCATACGCTGATTTCCCCTCTTCTCCATTTTGCATTGATTCCCAATTCTCGCTATGCTGGATACAAGAACGTTGAGAGGAGTATTATCCATGTGGGACCTGACCTATACGATTAGTGAAGATATGCTACTCTATCCCGGTATTCCGCAACCCATCCTGCATGACTTTGCCACGCCGCAAAAGGATGGATATGGGATGTCTGATTATGCGTTCTGGAACCACCTCGGCACCCATATCGATGCACCGACCCATTTCTATGCCGACGGCGCATCGCTCGATGAGTTCCCCCTCGAGGCATTCGTTCGGCGTGTCCACACGATTCACTGCGAAGACCAATCTTCCATCAGCGCATCCTTTTTATCTCAGGCGACCAAGCACATTCCCCACCACGATGGGCTTTTGTTACTCACCGGCCAATACCGTTACTGGGGCACCCCCCGTTATTTTGATCCCTTTCCAGTTCTCAGCGAAGAGAGTGCGCAGCACCTTGTGAGAGAGGGGTATACCATGATCCTGGTAGACGCACCGTCTGTGGATTCCGTCGACACCGAGAGTTTTCCCATTCACCGCATCTTGTTGCGGCATCCCCTACTCATTGTGGAGAACTTGGCCTACCAACCAGACCTTACAGAAGTGTTTCACATCACGGCGCTACCGCTGAAGATCAAGAATTCTAACGGGGCTCCAGCACGAATCATCGCCACCACATAGGGATAACTAGCGACTGCCTGAGAAGACCTCGCCGTGGTGAATTGGGACCAGCGCTACAGAGTACGGCGCCACCATGTGTGGTAGTGGTAGCGCAAGCTGCTTCATAGGCAGATGTGGGTGCCAACCGTGCTTCGGGGTCACGTTTCCATTCTCTTTGGACTCGCTCCGATGACATGTTCGCGGTGTTTATCCACCCCCTGGGGGATCAACAAAAAATGAAGACGGGAGAGATTGCCATGTATTTCGAAGAAATTCGCGAAGGCCAACAATATCGTTTGGAGCCCATTACCGTCACCTTGCAGGACATTCTTGAATTCGCAAAACGTTATGATCCGCAACGCATCCATACCGATGAAAAGTTCGCGACAACAGGACCCTATGGCGGGATTATCGCATCCGGGTACCACACCTTAAGTCTGGTCTGGTCGCGGTGGATTGAAGCCGATGTCATGGGAGATGCCTCGATGGGAGGCCCTGGGCTGGAACGAGTGCAGTGGCTCCGCCCTGTCCGTCCCGGCGATACGTTATACGCTACGGTAACGATTCCCACCGCGCGCTTGTCGCGGAGCCAGCCCAAGGGCATCATCGGCATACACTTTTCTGTAGTCAATCAAGAGGGAGACCCGGTGATGGAGACCGAAGGGGCCGCGTTCATTCAATTGAGGCCATCCGGCCAGGAATGAGGTTCAGCTTCGTCGTGTGAGAGGATTCACCGGTTGCGCACATCCTCCCCCAGGGTGCCAGACGCGCTGACACTTCTTTCGAGCCGGAAATCAAACCCATACCTGGGATACGGGGGACTTCAGTAATCCGGCATCTTCACCCCTTCATGGATTCTGCGGTCCCATCCGTTCTCGCCTGCGCCGATCGATTCCCTCCCTTTTTTACAATCCTTGTGGGTAGTTCCACTTCGGTGAGAGGGTCCGCTTGAGGACGTCCCAGCAAAAATCCCTGGCCAAAGGGAATGCCTAGGTCTTGCACCGTCCAGAGTTCTTCCGGGGTTTCGATCCCCTCGGCTACGAGGGCGATCTCTAAGTCTCGGCACATATGGACTAAATGTTCGACAACAATTTGGCGAACCCGGTCCTGATCGATGTCCCCAATAATGACGCGATCCAATTTGATAATGTCGGGCTTTAAGAGGAGAATGGCCCCGATCCCCATGTACCCCGACCCATAGTCATCTAAAGCGATGGCATGCCCCTGACTCCGCCACAGCACCACTTGGTCCAATAATGTCGGGTTAGTCAATACCGGTTGCTGTTCCGATATTTCGAGGATTACGCGTGATGGACTCACATCGGGATGACCTGGCAGCGCGGGAATCTCAGGGCTCAACGCGTCGATATTGAGGAGAAGTTTTTGAGTCGACGGCAAGTCGTCAAGCCGTCGCAATCCGAGATCTCGCGCAATAGCCTCTAAGGTGACTCGGTGCCCTAGCTGGGTAGCCTTGGCGAACAGTGCTCCGGGTGACTCCCATTCCGTTCCAATCGCCCCACGAAGCAGTGCTTCATGGGCCATTACCCGACCGGTCCCAAGATCTACGACCGGTTGCAACGCGGACCACAAATCATATCCCAACGGTGTCACCTCCTACTCTTGAAGACATTCGAGATGGTCTTCCAAATCCCTGTTTTTGGGTACGGTTTTTGCGAAACCGGAGATTTGTGCTTCGAACGAAAATAGGCCATCTGGTCAATACATAATTGGGACACGCATTCGCATAAGCAGTGACGTCGTCGCAGGGCCTTGAAGCAAGCGCTATAATAATGCCAATTTAGCATTCATCAATGGGGGAATATCATGGTACCGCACCGGGTGACTTTAATCACAATGGATGCCTGGGATGTGCCGAAACTGCGAGCCTTTTATAAAAGATTGGACTGGCACGAAACTGACTGGAATTCGGACAACTATGCCGTATTCAAAACCGGAAGAGGCATGATAGCGTTATTTTAAGGTATGACTCAGAGATGTTCGGTCTTGGAGCTTGGAGGAGGGGTTTCTTATGCGACATCAGAAACTATTAATGGTCGGAGGATTACTGGGTAGCCTGGCTTTAGCCGGGTGTGGAATTAGCGGCCATGTGAACGCTACCCCCGCGAACAATGGTACCTCTCAGGTGAGTGGTACGGTGCATACGAGTGGAGCTCCGAGTACAAGCGGATCATCGTCTTCGAGTCCGAGCCCAGCGACTTCCGTTTCAAGGTCATCCAGCACTTCAGCGATTTCGCCCTCCGAGAGTTCTAATACGGGGTCACCCACCGCCTCCACTTCAACCTCAGGGCCATCGTCGAGCACAACATCATCAACACCCACCAACTTGTCGACGAGTGCCAGTCCAGGTCCCATCCCCTATACCAATAACCAAATAGCATTGATCACCCAGGAAGGTCTAAAGGCAGGATTTCCACGCGCTTCTGTGCCTCGAAAAGGTTTTGACTCTCAGTTCATCAGTGCTAAATTCTATACCACCACTCCCGAATACCCCAAAATCCTTCCTAAGAAAGTGCTGATGCTTACCTATAGCAATTTCATTATACAGGAAGCCGGGAAATCTCATTCGTTCGGCAATGGTGGAGACCGCGTGATTACCGATATGGTGCCATTGACAATCCCCGGTTCTGGATCACAGACACCGGTCACGGGGACATGGACGACGGTGTATGGAATTCAGGGAAGCGGCACGCACTCATCTCTCACGTTTCAAATGGATGGGGTGTATTATATTATTGGGGAAAACCAAGGGTCACAAGCTCTGTCGCAAAACCAAGTCGATCAAATTGCCGAATCACTGAGCGAGACCTAATTCATGCGGTACCAAACATCAACCAATAAGATCAGATATAAATCATGCGTGTTCCTAATGATTTTGAGGAACACGCATGATGGCGAGAAACGAATTACGCGTAGGTCGGATTTACCCCTTCGCAGGTATCGCTTGGTGCATACACGGTAGGAATAGGATTGTATGATAAGCTCTGTCCTAGCGCGTATTCCACATAATCTGTGGCACTTTCCAGACTATCCGTGGCGGTATTGCCGGCCGCATTTTCATAGTAATTCGCGCCAGGTAACACATCGGTAGGCGGACTCGCGACTCGATGGAACGTAAGCGTCTAACTCTACCCACCTTCTTTTCTTCAGGAAAAAGACCCACCATGGTCAGATAAGACGAGAGGAGTGGTGAGAGATGACGGCACACGAACAGAGGACACTGCGGGAGGTGTGGCAGCAGCGTGTCACGGCGTTTTATGCCAGTGGATTGAGTGGGGTTCAATGGTGCGCGCGGGAAAATTTATCTCCGCGACATCTGAGCTACTGGAAGGCGAGGTTCCCGAATCCCGATGCGCCCGCGTCGGGACCGACATGGGTCGCGGTGCCCACAGTGGCCGAATCGCGGGCCTCGACTCTTGTGGTGCGGGTGGGTCCCGTGACCATCGAAGTTGCGTCGGGATTCAATCCGGATCTGTTGCGGGCCCTGGTCCGCACCTTCGCATGATCGGGGAACTGGTCGGGACCGATCGGGCGGTGTACCTGGCCTATGGGGCCACCGACCTGCGGAAATCGATCGATGGGTTGGCCGCGATGGTCCACGGGAGCTTTCAGTTGGACCCGTTTGCTCCCGCGATGTTTGTGTTTTGCAACCGTCAACGGGACAAGCTCAAAATCCTGTACTGGGAGCACAGCGGGTTTTGGCTCCTGTATCGCCGGCTGGAACGCGGACATTTTCAATGGCCCGAAGCCTCGGACGACGAGCGCACCCGGGCCATTTCCCTCCGCCAGTTACGCTGGCTCTTGGATGGGCTCACCGTGGATCAGCGGCACGCACACGCGGCCGTTCGGGCGCGATCTGTGGTGTAAAAATCGAAGAAAAATCCGCCAAAATCCCTGATTTAGCAGGACTTTTGGGGATCGATGTCGAAGGCTTCGTCTATGGTCAAACTCCCAGAACCCCGCCCGTGCCGTTGTGCCGAATTGGAGTCCGAAGGCACCGCCTTGCGTAAGCAGGTGCAGTGGTTTGAAGAGCAAATTCGTCTGGCCCAGCACCGACGCTTTGGGGCATCGTCCGAGCGATCCGACCCCGCTCAACTCCACCTGTTTAATGAAGTAGAGACGGCCGCCGTTTCGGCGGTCGATGCTCCACCGGAAGACCCCCTCATCGCGACACGAAAAAAGAAAGAACGCGGGCCGCCTTATATGCTAATTGCCGCCGAAACT
>JAKAAL010000341.1 GCA_021802375.1 Bacillota bacterium
TATGGACGTATTGGAGTCCGGTTCGACACGGCGCATTATAGCGTCCGGAGGCGGTGTGCAGAGCCGACTTTGGATTCAAATTATTTCGGATATCTGTGGCCTACCACTAGAATTGGCAGATAGCGATTCGGTGACACGAGGCGCGGCCATGTTGGCCGCCAAAGCCGACGGGGCAATTTTGAGTCTGGCAGATAGTCGCCACCAATGGCCGGTTGTGCGCCCGTCCGATTTAACTGGCGAGTATCAAAAGATTTATGCGGAGTATTTAGAAGATTTTCCGACTCACCATCCACGGGAATCACACCGAGTAGAATCATCGTGATTCCACCCTGCAGCCACACGGCGGATCTGAAAAAACGAATTCCTGTAACTACTCAGCGGGTGCTCATGGCACCACCAGGGGGCGTTAGCCCCCTGGTGGTGATTCCTTCATCACAGAATTCTTATGGGACAGACTTATGGAACGGCTTGGGGGATAAAAGCCTCCCCTTGGAAGACCTTCGGAATCTATTCAAAGACCGGCAATCCTTGCTTTTTGAGGGTCGAAATGTCACGGCGGATGCGGAAGAAGACTTCGGCGCCATGCACACTGCGGAAGGTGCCGGAGATTTTCTCGCGGACTTTGACCCGTCTCACATCCTGTTCGGCTTGGTGGTTCGTCTAGGCAACGCGGAAATTCCTCATAAATAAGAGCACGGCTTCCCGATGAACATCGCGTCGTTCTCAGAGATGCCGCGTTTTGGGTTGCTTTACGCGGCCCCTTTTCTTGTCACCTGCCGGGACCCTTCGCGGATTTTCCGCTAATCCTTGGCGGATGCTGTCATCATAGCTGGCGGAAAATGCCGCCAGCACGTCCGGCATGAACGCCGTTTGACCTGCCGTGACGGCTTCGGCTACGGCCTGCTGGATGGGATGCCGATGCGTGATCAAAGCCTTGGGCCAGGTTTGGTGGGTGTTTTCTTCCGGCGCGATGAGTTCGCGCTCATGATGGGCATTGCCACAGTGCATGGGTGCAGAGGGTATAGCTCCAATACGCGGACCATCCATCATGCACAGCCGTGCCGGTAAATCTCGGGAGGATTCCGGCCGCCTCCCTGGCTAGGCGGCCTCGCTGGGGATGAATGGGGTAGGACGTGAGCGTGGCGATGCTGGTGTGGCCCATGTGTGGCAAAAACGTGGACAATCGAGTCGCTTGGAATCATCCGTGTGCCCCCTTGTCGGAAATCGAAGAGTCAAGTTCTCTTCGGTAAAAGGCTTCGACGAAAGAGGCACATTCTCCTTGCGTAGACAATTTTTCTATGCCGATAATACTGACAATAAAACCGGGGGTAAGTCAAGACACTGGCAAGGTTTCAGCGGCATATTTCGGTAACCACGGCAGGATATCGGACAAGGCGACTTTAGATCGACGGGGAAATGATGCGAATTGACTATTTTACCTCGCGTCCCGTTGCACCTTCGAAGGGTGTTCCGTATAATAAACGTGCGACATAAAAGTCGCGACAAACAGATCGTATCCATATTAAGCTAGCACGCCTGCCGATACTGCAGGTCTTTTGCCAATGATCTCGGCGATTTTGGTGTGCAGGCCTTCAACATTCAGCGATAAAAACAAAGGTGGTCATGGCTATGCCAATGTATCCAGATATGATACCACGTTTACTTATGCTGATTTTGCCTTGGCCCTTTTTTGTGGTGGGCTTTGTTGTGGGCATCGGTGCTGACCGCCACGCCAGACTAGCCAGACTAATGAGGGCGTTGACAATGGGGGCCTCTTGGTTCGCTTTGGTGTGCGCGATTTTGGCGGCTGTGACCTATGGAGTGGGACTGACCAACTCCACGACCTATATTTCGGTACATTTGCCAGAAAGACTAGGCGTCCTAGCGGTCAACGCCGACGTCAACAGCCTTACCGTGCTCCTGTTGTTGCTGGTAGCCTTTGTTGGCATGATCGTCGCTCGTTATGCGTATACTCTAGGTGCCGATACCCACGAAGGGCGCTTTCATCGTGGGCTAAGTTTTACATTAGGTTCAGTTTCGATGATGATTTCTTCTGGCAGCATGGGGGTAGTCCGAATTTTCTGGATCGCACCCGGTCTGTGCCAGCACAAGTTGCTGACGTTTTACCGTGAGCGTCCTGTCGCGGTGCTTGCTGCCCGTAAGAAATATCTGCTCCACTGAATAGCGGATGTAAGTCTGTTAGTAGCCTTTGTGCTCATTGCCCACACACGGCATATGTCGCAGTTCGCCGGCATTGGGCCGGCGCTGGCCGGAATTCACGGATCTCTTTCGGAACCCTTGCAGACCGCAAGCAGCCTCCTCGTTGTGAGTGCGGTCCTAAAGAGTGCGTCATCCCCCTTTCATGGGTGGCGCATTCAGGCGATGGGAGCACCGACCTCGGTGTGGGCGTATGCTGCATGAGCCACTGCGCCTTAATGTCATCATCGAAGTACCGCAACGCGCCATCGATGACGTGATCGCCCGTCATAACGGGGTGCGGGAACTGGTGGACAACGTATGGATCCCCCTTTTCCAGATCGATGAAGATGGCAACATGAATCGTCGCGGTATCGACCAGCAAAGGTGTCGGAACTAAACGGCCGTATTGGCCGCACGGATTCTACTGAACGCCTTCTGACGGACCTCCGTAACGTGCCTCCACAAAACGACGGAAGAGCACGCACTAAGGCGGCTGGGGGCTGTCGATTTCTCAAGTTTTATGTGCCATCGCGAGTTGAGGATTAAGAGTGGAGGCAGATTTGGCCTTGACGTGGCGGTCTAGGGTACGTGGGCAGGAGTTCCACCCCGGTTTAGTCGATACCTCATCATGGACATCGCGGCAGGGGTCTGCGGCGCGAATGATGTGGCACCAGGTCCAAATTTTATCTAAGAATTCATGAGCGCTCCCCGTGCTATTACCGGATTCAGTGCCCGAGGTAAGTCGGCGCCGTCAGCTTAGGCCCACCATGCAACCCAGACTTACAACGTGATGAGATGAAAGGATGACACGACATGGAACAGAAACACAATAACGATTTGCGAATTCGCAGCATTGTCATTAGCGAAGGAGAAAACCGCGCCCCTAATCGGGCCATGCTTCGGGCCGTCGGATTCACCGACGAAGATTTCACTAAGCCGATGATCGGTATTGCCAGCACATGGAGTGAAGTGACCCCGTGCAACATACATATCGACAAACTGGCCTTGCAAGCAAAGGAAGGTGCGAAAGATGGTGGAGGAAAACCACTTGTTTTTAATACCATAACCGTTTCAGACGGGATCTCCATGGGCCATGAAGGTATGCGCTATTCACTGCCAAGCCGTGAAGTGATTGCCGATTCAATTGAAACCGTAGTTGGTGCCGAGCGACTTGACGGACTCGTGGCCATTGGTGGTTGTGATAAAAATATGCCCGGATGTATGATCGCAATCGGGCGCTTAAATATTCCATCCGTCTTTGTATACGGCGGAACCATTTCCCCGGGAAAATCTAAAGAAGGAAAAGATATTGACATCGTTTCCGTTTTTGAGGCGGTAGGACAGTATAATGCAGGTGATATTGACCGTGAACAGCTGCATGATATTGAGTGTCGCGCTTGTCCAGGTGCCGGTTCCTGTGGCGGCATGTATACGGCAAATTCAATGGCCTCTGCCATTGAAGCAATGGGGATGAGTTTGCCGGGAAGCGCTTCAAATCCAGCAGAAACTACGTTAAAACGGGATGACTGTTACAAAGCAGGGTATGGGGTCGCCGATCTTCTTAGAAAAAGAATTTACCCTCGAGACATTATGACGAAAAAAGCTTTTGAAAATGCGATTACCATAATCATGGCACTCGGGGGTTCGACAAATGCATTCCTTCACCTATTAGCCATTGCCCATTCGGTTGACGTTGAACTTACTCTTGATGATTTCGAAAGAATACGAAAAAGGGTTCCGTATATCGCCGATCTTAAGCCAAGTGGACGTTACGTTATGGAAGATCTCTATAAAGTCGGTGGCGTTTCTGCGGTGATGAAGGCATTGCTCGAAGCTGGGCTGCTTCATGGCGATTGTTTAACGATTACAGGAAATACGCTTGCCGAAAACCTGTCTGTTCAGCCGCCACTTAAAGAAGGTCAAGAAATAATTCGCCCACTGAACAACCCCATTCTCGCAACAGGTCCGCTATTTGTATTGAAAGGTAATTTGGCACCTGAAGGGTCTGTTGCCAAAATGTCCGGCTTGAAAGTGAAGAAATTTACCGGACCGGCACGTGTGTTTAACACGGAAGAAGACGCGACTCAAGCTGTTTTAAATAATGAGATGAATCCGGGAGACGTTATTGTAATCCGCTATGCAGGGCCCAAGGGTGGGCCTGGAATGGCGGAAATGCTCTCTATTACCGCTATTATTATCGGAAAGGGTCTAGGTGGACAAGTGGGGTTAATTACTGATGGGCGTTTTTCCGGTGGCACCTATGGTTTAGTAGTGGGTCACATTTCGCCCGAAGCACAAGTAGGAGGGCCGATTGCGCTTCTTAAGGACGGAGATCTGATCACGATTGATAGCGAAACTCAGGAACTTTCAGTAGCCGTACCTGATGAAGAATTATCCAACCGATTAAAAGAATGGAAAGAACCACCTCTTCGTTATAGCAAGGGAATATTAAATAAATACGCCAGGTTGGTGTCGTCCGCATCCAAAGGAGCTGTGACGGATTAATCGCTCCATGAAAACGCCGCAACCACTCCAGCCCCCATTTCCCCGGCACGTATGCGGGGCTGCTCTCGATGCCCCGGTTTAGACGGCATCGGTCGCCGTGTCTTGCGGTTAGAACCTGAGAGATCCCCAGTTTTTGCTCATGTTCACGGCTCTGCTGTTAGTGGACCAGAGTTAGAGTTTTTTGCGCCGAATGGATGCCGCGATCGAGGCGATTGGCCACGCCGGGTTCCCGATACCAGGGCTGGAGCCGGAATCGGGTCCAGCCTGCGCGTTCCGGGCCAGGAAGTGCCCGGGATGCGATCGGGTCTCTTTTTCTCTTGTCGCATCCGGGGTCCAAGCCTGTCGGGATCATCCGCTGTGCGCAGCCAATAGTCCGGATGGGACAGACTGCGAGATCCGCTATGATGGGGAGAGTGCGGGGAATGAGGACAATCTGTCGGCGCAAATTCTCCTGGGTTCGCGGTAACGTCCGCCATACCCCATGTCCGATTGGGAGCCCCCATGATCCTCTACGCCACAACGCATGGGTTCGGGGGCTTTTCCCGGGATTCGCACGCCATTCCCGATCTGTGCCGGTCTGTTCCCTGGTCCATCCGCTCCCATTCAACCATTAAGAGGCCCAGGCAAACACCCACAACAGGTGATTCCCTCGCTCCGGGGTACCCCATTGGACCCCATTGAGTGGAAAGCCTTCATATCAGGGATTTTTTGATCCCGGAAGCATTCCTCCGTCGTAAATCGCTGGCCGGTGACCGCGGTGATAAGGGAGGCCAGCCACAAAGCTTTAGTTTATGGACCGCCCACGGCATTAAGGCGGCGTAGCATCGCCGGCCCAATCTTTGGTATGCCCGATTAGCACTCGCTGTGGTGGCCTCTCACCACGAGGCCTGGATCCGCACCGC
>JAKAAL010000342.1 GCA_021802375.1 Bacillota bacterium
TGAAGCGGTCGGGGTGCTTTTCTATATGACCCGTGTTCCAGAGCAAGTTAGGCGACTATTAGGGTCCCCTGGGGTGGGGAGCGTGTTGATGCCATGGCGGTAAGACGCGTGGTACCGGTGCCACTGGAGCACCACCCCGAACTACTTTGGGGGCTTCGTACCATCGATCTTCCCTGGGTCGCCGGAGCGGTCATCATCAACGTCGTGTTGTGGCACCAGGATCTAGGTGGTTTAGAGGCCCGGCTGACGTTGATGGCGATACCTTCCGGCGTGGGAGTTGCCCTGGCCTGGATTCGCCTTTCTTCCCATAGCCTGCCCGAGTGGATCTGGCTGTGGGCGCGATATCAACTTCGGCCCAAACGCTATGTCCACGGTGAATAGCCGCTTCGAAACAGGGCCACGGTGTACCCCAAGTGGCAGCTTGACCACATTAGTGAAAGGATCGTGTTGGCTATGGTGACGATGAACAGACTGTTTCCCATTCGGGCGATAGGCCAAGGTATTTGTCTTCTCGATCGGGACCGCTTTACGGCCATCTTTGAGGCCGTTCCCATTACTTTCGCCCTGAAGTCCCCCAAAGAGCAAGATCGCTTGGTACAAAGTTATGTGCGTTTTTTGAACGGCCTTAACTTTCCCGTGGAGGTGTTGGTGCGGGCCGACAGCCTGCGCATGGACGACTATGTGGCGCAACTCAAGGCACACGAAAATGAGATTGAGGCTCATCTGCGCCCCTCCCTGGGTGACTACATCGAGTTCATTCAACAGAGTGCGTCGGTGCGCCATCTCATACGCCGACGATTTTATGTTTTGCTGTCATGGCGAGGCCAGGACACCAGGACGCGCCCCTTGCAGCGCGGTGAGCGCTTGTGGGAAGAGGCGGAAAGGGAGTTGATTCGAAGGCAAGAGTTGGTGGAGCAGGGCCTACGGGATTTGGGCATCCGTCTGCGAGCGCTTAATGCCGAAGAGACCTTTTGCTTTGTCTACGCTGGCCTCGGGGGCGGAAACCCTCTGCCCAAAGGAGCAAGTTGGGCATGGGAATGAACTGGCAGCCGGGGAACCGCCGTCACCAGAGCCCTGATTTAAGCCGCCTATGGCCTTCTTCTATTGAGTTTTTTCCGACGGAAGTTAAGCTGGGCGAGCGTTGGCTTCGAGTTTATTGTGCCGTAGGCTTCCCTCGAAACGTGGAACCAGGCTGGATGCTTCCTCTGTTTAGGTTTTCCCGCCCCCATACCTTGCGATTTTACACGCGGGTTTTAGATTCGGGGGAGAGTCTCGGGCAGATGAAGCGCCGCCTTATCATACAACGAGGAAGTGAGGCGGCCAACGTCAGCCTTGGCCGGTTGTCTAACCCTTTAATCTCTCAAGCCTTGGAGGACACGGATAGACTGCGCTATGAGGTGGCGCGGGGCGATAGCAAAATGGCCGACGTATCACTGATCGCGGCCATTTGGGAAGATTCCCGACAAGCGTTGGAAGCTTCCGCACAACTCCTCCTCGGCGTTGCCGATGGTATGATGCTCGAACTCCGCTGCCTACGCTATCAACAGGAGAGTGGTTTATTGAATCTCCTCCCTGGCGGAAAATGGCCGGAACCCGTTCGTGAAATGGATACTGGGGCTTGGGCTACGGGGTTTCCCTTTACTGGTGACGAGATTATGCATCAAAGCGGCCAAATCTGGGGAGATCACGGCATGAATCCATCGTGGGTTATCATCGATAGATTTCAAATGCCCTCACCGCACTCCGTGATTTTGGGATGGTCGGGATCAGGTAAGAGTTATTTTGCCAAACTAGAGGCCCTGCGTAGCCGATATCGGGGCATACAAGTCGCGGTCATTGACCCCGAGGGCGAATACCAGGTGTTGCGTAAAGCCGGGGCCAGGTTGGTGAGAATAGGAATTGCGGGCGAAGAGCTTGGCTTCGACCCCTTTTCTTTGGATCGAAGTCAGAGTGAAAATTTCGACGGACACGTGGAATTCATCCTGCGATTGTTACCCCGGCTCGTCGACGGCTGGTCAGATAGAAACCAAAGTCGGGTGCTCCAGGTCATCTACCGCGACCAAGAATCGGAAGCGATGTCCTCTTCGCCTAGGGCGTGGATCGATCGCTTGTCGGAGATAGACGCCGATACTGCTCAGTTGGCGGCAACGGCGATGGGCCGCTGGCACCAAGTAGCTGGTCGACCGCCTCTGAGTGTGAAGGCCAAGCAGACAATCAGTGACGCCTTTGTAATCTACGACCTGAGTCACGTAAGCGATCGCTTGAAAAGTGCCGTGTATTTGGCGTTGGCGGAAATGCTTTCGCGGTCTATCGCTGACGGTCAGCGCCGTCTGATCATCATCGATGAAGCCTGGTATCTAGTGAACGACCCGGAAACCGTTCCCTACCTCGAGACTTTGTTTCGGCGTGCTCGCAAGTGGGGTACGGCCATATCGCTGATTAGCCAAGACTTTGGCGATTTTACTCGAAGCCAATCAGCCGAGGTGTGTCTGAGAAATTCTCCGCTCGTATTGCTGCTTCGCCAACATTCTCAGAGTCTAAACCAACTGGCCGAGGCACTCCACCTAAGTGCAAGCGAGATCGAATGGCTGGCGAGTGCCGGTACCGGTCAAGGTTTGCTATTAGCCTCAGACGACCACGTGCCGTTAAACATCTGGTCGACCGAGCTGGAAGCTCGTGTCCTCGGACCCCAGGAGCAAGGAGACAAGCAACATGACTAGTCGTGGTAAACTTCGTCAAACGGCGCCGATTGTGGCCAC
Organism: Bacillota bacterium; assembly: GCA_021802375.1. Next base: position 2,760 of record JAKAAL010000342.1, read on the forward strand.
TTTGGTCACGGCGGCGACCATGGCAGGGGTGATGCTGCCGGGTTGGATAACGCCGGTTCCCCGCCTTCCCGTGGTAACCGCCACCGTGCCCGCGGGAACCCCGTTGACGGCGGCTGATTTTCGCTGGATTAAGGCCAACAAGGTACCAAGCTATCCCGTGGGAAGGTCTAGCCATGTGGCCCGGACGACCTTAACCGCTGGCGAAGTGCTGACCGCCGCCCTAGTGTCGACAGGAAGTCACGGTAACGAACCCCGCACGTTGGTGGAAGTGACTCCTAGCGTTAGCGCCGAAGCCAACTTGGGAAGGTGGGTCGATCGCGTCGAGGTGCTGGTCGTGAAGGCGGGTAGGATTATTTGGAACTCCGGTCCCTGTTCGGTGGTTTCATCGCCCACCTCCCTGTTAAGTGCAGGGTCGTCCACGATTGGCGTGTGGTTAACTCCCAAGGCTGCCCTTACCTATACCAAGACCGAGGGACTAGGCACCGTCAGCGTCATAGGTATCGCACCATGATTGTGGTAGCGAGTGGACACCAGGGCGTCGACGGCTACGTGCACGACCGGCCTAAGAGCGACGAGGTGATCATAGCCCGCCACTGGAACGAAGTGCTGGATGCAAAGGACCGGATGGATGCGCTTTTTTTGGGGAGAGACTTGCCGGGCTTGCCTCCTCCCCAGGTTGTATCCCAAGCGTTGCCGTCGGTAGAAACGGTGATTTGGGTCGACGAGCAAGAGGCTCGAACATGGTCTGAGGCAGCCGCTGAACAGTGGCAGATTTGGGCAGGATCCCTGGATCAAGGCGAGTTCGACAGTTGGTTAGACCGAAGTCGGCGCCCAAAGATGCGATTGGAATCGTGTTGGGCGGTGGCGGCCGTCAGCGGCCAGATGTCGCGGGAAGCTACCGTGGGATGGTTGGTGGAAATGTCGCTCGCGCAAGGTGGTCAAGGTGTTCTGGTTGACTTGGATTGGAACGATCCCCAGACGACCTGGCACAGTCCCTGGGGAAGACCTGGATCCGATCTAACCGGGTACGAACATCTTGCAGCGGTACGAATGCCCTATGGCGTATTCGTTCCCGCGCCACCGCCCTGGATGATGCTGTTGGCACGACCGGGACGCGAGGAGTTGCAGCGGCTACGCATGCACTATCCGCGGCATTGGCTCGGTTTTGATATGGGTTCCGATCTACGCAACCCGCTGTGGACCACCGTGGCGGACATGGTGGAGCGGGTATACCTGGTGTGCCCAGGACGACCGTGGGCCAAAGCGTTAGCAGACGTCATCTCACTGTTTGAAGACCTTCGCCCAGAGATCCGTTTGACTTTGCTAACACGATCTGATACCCACGGTGAGTGGTTGCAGGCGTTTGCTAGTGAAACGCGTCAAGTGCTTGCTATAGGCGATCATGGCAGCGTGGCCGCTTCGTTGTGCGAAGTAGCCAGCAAGCCTCAGAAGCGGAATTCGCGGTCCGTTTTCTCACGAATTGCAAAGGTCTGGCGGAAGACGACTTAGCCTAAGTCGCCTGCTCTGCGTTATACAGGGCATTCAGCATGCCTTGGTACCAGTCCGTTTGGTGGGGAGGCGTGTATGCCGTGAAAGACGATGAATGGCATTGTTTCCTCGCTCGTGTTGACGGTTGCCGACGCCCCGCATGCCGCCTTCTCTTGTGGCTTCCATGGGACCGGGCAGGAATCATGCGACGCCTTGTCGAACGTTGCTGGCAGGGCAACCAACAGCATGATCGGGTGGGGTACAGCGAGCGTATTGGCAAGGAGACCGAGGCATGCGAGTTTTGTGGCTTAGCGCGTTATTTGGCGTTCCTATCATATGGATCTTTCATTGGAGTATGGTCACTTTCATCAACAACATTCAAACGACGGTGGCGCGCCTGGTAACCTTCATCCACTGGACGTTTTTAGGTATGCTGGCAGCAGTCTTCGCGATGCAGGTGTTGCCGGTCAAGGATGCGCCGTGGATTGCCATCTATGTGATCGGGACGCTGGGGGTCTTTTTGGCGGCCTTTGGCAGCCATCTACACTTAAACCTTTTAGGTTGGATCGAGCGATGGCCGCGGGGCCTGGGGGTGGGGATGGCCTATCTCTGGATATTGCCGGGGTTGTGGACACTGATATCCCGGCATAACCTGTTTAATGCCGATATATTTTCTCGAAGAGGGTTTTGGGTAGTCCCCACCTATAATCGGCCATTTCATGTGGCGATGATCCTCGCGGTTGTGCTAACGGGTTCATTACTGGTGGGTCTGTGGGCGGTGTGGAGGCACCAGGGCGGGCATCGCAGAGCCAAGACGCTGACGGGATTATTCTGGGGAATGGCAGGGTTGTCTGCTTGCCTTTTGGTCATGGGAGCGCTGTTGCCTCGGACGGCACCCATCTGGATGCCCCCCTATCCCTACTTGATAGGCATGCTGTGGTGGGCGGCAACCATTCGTTGGACCGTCGTGCGATATGAGCTGTTGCCCTCTCACTTGCAGCGGTACCGCGCCTTATTCACGCTCAGCCCCGTTCCCATCATCATGGTCGAGCGAAGTGGGCGCATTGTGGATCAAAATCCGGCGGCGTCCACGCTGTTCACGGGGAACTACCGTTCGTGGGCGGATATTTGTGCCAAGAGCCTGCCAGAGGACACGTGGTCTCGGTTTCGCGGTGCTTGGGCGCACCGGAGTCCCATCGAGGCATGGTCGCTGGAGTGGCAAAAAGAAGATGGTAATCTTCGCACGCTCGTCGTGGATGGACAATACTTATCCATCGGCGAGCGGACCTACTGCATTCTGGCGCTTCATGACCATACGATGCAAGCAAAAGCCCACGAAACCTTAGTGAGGATGGTGG
>JAKAAL010000343.1 GCA_021802375.1 Bacillota bacterium
CCTTGGGTTCTTCTTGACGGATACAATTTAACCACTATTGCGGTGGCATCGATCCCGCTAGCGGCGGTTTTTCATTTGCACGCCGCATCTTTAGGCCTCTCGGCGTCCGCCATGTTGTTGGGTTCTGTGGTGGGTGAGATAAGTGCCGGCGTGTTGGCGGATCGACGGGGTAGGCGTACGCTCCTTATCGCAGATCTGGTGATTTTTCTGGTCTTTTCCTTAATCTCAGCCGTAGTGGACCCGTATGTGTGGCTGGTGGCCTGCCGACTTGTGGTAGGCATTACGGTAGGGGCCGATTGCGCGATTTCACCCACTTATCTGGCTGAATTTTCCCCAACCGAGACATCTAGATTTAATATGGGTTCCATGTGGGTGGCTTGGTCGGTGGGCGCGGTTGTAGTACAACGATTTTCGCCCAATTTGAGCTGGAGGTTACTGTTTGCCCTGGGCATGGTGCCTGCGGCCATTGGCCTCCTCATGCGGGCACACCTGCCTGAATCACCACGATGGCTCACGCGTGCCACCAGAACGGAAAAATCGCCCGGATCGAGGCAATGGGCACCCGAGCTCGGTCGGGCCTGGGCTTTGGTGTTGGGACCATGGTTCTTTTTCGACTTTTCCTCTTATGGGCTCGGGTTGTTGCGCCTTTGCTTTTAACATCTCATGGCTATGCGTCGCATGCTACCGCGATTGGGAGCACAGGACTGGCGGCGTTAGTGGGTGGGTTGGGTTCCTTATGGGCGGCGTATCGGATTGATCGCCGCGGCCGGACGTTTTGGCAAGTGCGAGGATTTTTGTTATCGACCGGGGGCCTTTGGATGTTGGCCGGGTTTTTGCAATGGCGTACGCAGCGATTATGGTGGTGGGTGGCCTCATGGTAGTGAATTTCTTTATGGATATGGGGCCCGGTTTGACGGCGGGGATGCTACGCGCCGAAACTTTTCCGACATCCACACGGGCGACGGCCCAAGGATTGGCGACCGCTTTTATCCGTATTGGGGGTCTTCGTGTTGGGATTTTTGAGACACATGGGGAATTTGAGGGCATGCTTGCGGTTACCGGTGTGGCATCGTTGTGGGGCTGGTCGATGACGTGGCCGTTTCGCATTGAGCCCAACCAGGCGCCACTACCAGATTCCACTGTGTGTGACCTGTCGCAGTAAACATATACGGGGCATGGTCACATGCTACAAGTTTTAGAAAGCCAGGGTATCGGATTTGACTGTCGAGGCGGAGATCCCCATTGGGCAACAATGGTTCTCAATATGTTGTACGAATTCGTGCCGAAAGTGCTTCATGGCACTTAACATAAATGGTAGGGAGGCATCCCCTAAGGGACATAAGCATTTGCCGCTAACATTGTCCGCGATGTCGGGCAATCGGGACAAATCGTCCATGGTGCCTAATCCCGCTTCGATGCGGTTTAAGACTTCGGTCATCCAGTAAGTGCCTTCACGACATGGCGTGCATTTACCGCACGATTCGGTCCGATAAAACTTTAGCACACGGGCAGCCGCACGCACCATATAGACGGTATCGTCGAGCACGATCACGCCCCCCGATCCTAGCATAGAACCGGCCTCTAATAACGACTCATAGTCGAGGTGTACATCAAAGTTTTCTGGAGCTAGTAAGGGTACCGAGCTGCCGCCTGGGATGACGGCCTTTAGAATATGGTCCTTAAGTGGGCCGCCGGCATCCTCGTAGAGTAGAGTATGCAGTGACGTGGCCAGGGGCCGTTCATAGTTACCGGGCCGCGTAATGCGACCACTAACGGAAAAGATTTTAAGGCCAGGAGAGTTTTCGGTCCCGTATTCTCGATACCATTGGGCTCCGTGGAGCATGATCATGGGAACATTCGCCACGGTTTCTGCGTTGTTAATGACTGTAGGTTGGCCGTATAGGCCAACCTGTGCGGGAAACGGCGGTTTAATGCGAGGATGCCCCCTTTTACCTTCGAGAGACTCCAAGAGCGCAGTTTCTTCTCCGCAGATGTAGGCCCCGGCGCTACGAAAGATACTCACATTAATGGAAAAGTCCGAGTCAAAAATGTGAGTTCCAATATAGTGAGCCTGCCGTGCTTCATCGCGAGCGCGGCATAGAGATTCATAGCCAGCTAACATTTCGCCTCGAACAAAGATAAAGGCTTCGCGGACATTTAGCGCGTAAGCGGCAATGAGCAATCCCTCAATGATCTGATGCGGGTTGTGTTCGCTAAGTTCTCGATCTTTAAAGGTGCTCGGCTCGGCTTCATCGGCGTTCACTACTAGATAGCGTACTGGCGCTGATTGGTCGAGAAAATTCCATTTACGACCTGTAGGGAAACCGGCCCCACCGCGGCCTCTAAGCCCAGAACGCGACACTTCGGTGAGTACCCGCTTTCGATCTATGGAAACCGCTTGTCGAAGTGCTTGGTATCCTTGATGAGACACATAAGTCGCTAAGGCATCAATGCCCGGAATATCACGGTGTCTTAATAGATAATGCACGGCGTGAGACCCCATTAGACATCTTCAGGGGATAAGAATACATTGCCATTCTCAACTTGCACCGCAAATACTGCAATAGGGCGGAATGCTGGCATTTTCACGGCTGCCCCCGTACGAATGTCAAATTGCCCCCCATGACGGGGACATGTCACAATGTACTCATGATATTCCGTGGGAACACGTATCATCGGTCGCATAGACGACATCATCGGCCCGATACAAAGCAATGGCTCGATCATTGACTTCCACCAGATATGGAGTATTCGTATCGATATCGTCGATTCCAGCCACCTTAATCCAGGTTTTAGTAGCCATCGGTTAACGTTCTCCTTCGCGATCAAAGTGCGAAACGAGCATGGGCGACGCCGGATCACCTTGCCAAAGACGGCGGCGTCGTTTTAATTCCAAAGATAAACGCCAATATCCATATAGTGGGGGTTTATGGTAAGTAGCCAAGGGCGTTAATAAATCACGTAAGGCAATGGATAGTTCCCTTAAGCGATCATCCTCTGCTAATACTTCGACCGTGGCGTGGTCCATTGCAATGAGTAGACGATGATCTGGGGATAACATCACTGCCAAACCCAGGTCACCGCCCAGATCTTCAATCATCAGGCGTCGGGTGCCACTCCAGTATTCCGCGATCATGCCTTCCCAAATTTGCCACCATGGTAGCACTGGTACCATCTCCCTCTCGTTCCCTGTCGATGATGATCCCAAGTCAATAAGGATGGCGTCGTGATTTGCGTCACGTCCCGCTCCTTTTCTGCGGATTTTATGCAGGGAGTCGTAACGGGTCATCGGTTCATTGCCAAAAATGGTTAGAGTTCTGGGCGTGGAGCAGAGAGCGTTGTGACTTGTAGGGGTGCCTTTTGGTCGATACTGTCGAATGATTACCGAGTGGAGGTTGGGTCGGTAGTGCAAGAACTGCACACCGTGACAGTCCCATGCTTACAGATTTTTTCGTTACAATTATGCGTCCGCTAGAAGGCGACCTCCACATCATGTCGTTATTTAGGTTGGGTTGCCAATAGGACGCCAAGCGGAGTAATTGTTGTTCGCGGCGGTATGTTTCACGCATCTCTAAAGCGGACGACAAATTTTTAACAAACTCTGTTAAACGAGCCTATGTTTCTTGGGGTAGGTCAAATAGTGGGAAGATCTCGGTAATCCGGGTAATGATGACTTTCCAGTGCTCGTCTCCTCTCTGGCATTGTTCTTTACATGCTTAGTCCAACGACTGAAAAAACCAGATGAGTAATTTAGCGGGTTTTTGAGCCTGTACGAATTGTCGTGCGGCCAACCGATCGGTCGGGCGTGAGCCGTTTGATATCGATCTCGACTTCCGTTTCCTAAATGGTCATCATGTTTCCTCCCGGTGGTGCATTGAATTGCCTCTGTCTCCGGCAATCGCCCCGTATTGCATCTTAATTCCGAGCTCCCATCGTGCATACCTAGCATATCTTTAAGTAGTCGATGAATGTCCATCACCTAACCATACCGTAAGCTGATCGTGGCGCTAAAAGGCGTTACGGTCCCCGGAAGAACGCATGGGCGGCGGTGCCCCGGACATTCGCACTGTTTACCGTGCACGTAGAATAGTTTTGAGTTTGATGAGCAATAAAGGCGGCGGTTATGCACCTATCTATGGTGCCGGTTCAGGGCACAAGCCACTCCATGCGCCTATCTATGCAGGCGGTTCCCTGCGTACTATAGTTTCGACTAACTGGTCCAATTCCTTGTGGGAAATCTCACCTCGGGCGTATCGTTCACGGACGATACTTAGTGGTTCTCTCTCGCGTTGATTTAACGAAGGGCGCTTAGTGTGTGCGAATAAGGGATATGCTCCCACAAGCGCTACAACGGCCACGAAAGGCATTCCCATTAAGGCCAAAATCCACCAGGAGTTCATCCCCATCATCATCGGCATCACAAGTTCTCCTCTCTCATCGAGTCCTATGGATGGGGCCAGCATCGGAGCAAGCGATGATCTCCTAGCAAATTATCTCACACTGCCGTTAAATCGGCAGCGGAGATTTTACGAGGCGCTCGTGTACCCCATGCCACCCCGAGATTGTTTCTTGATGTATTGCTTGTTAATAAGAAGTATGAAAGAATACTACCATAAATGTTTTGCGAATGATCGACGAGGAGGAGAACGTATGGCTCTGTATCCGTATCTCATCATTGGAGGAGGAATGGCTGCCCGCGCAGCTATTGATGGGGTTCGCGCGTATGATCCAGATAGCTTGATTGGTGTGGTCGGAGCCGAATCCTTTCCACCCTATAAACGACCAACCTTAACCAAAGGGTTGTGGCGAGGCACCCGCATGGAAGAAATTTGGTTAGACATGGCTCCCAATGATGGAGAGATTGTATGGCATCTAGGAAGCCCCGTCGTCACGGTGGATTCGACCACTCATCAAGTAATAACCGAAGGAGGTGGCTCTTTTCAATATAGCCGTCTGTTGTTGGCGACGGGTGGACGTCCTCAGATGTTCGCTGGAAGTGGAACGGCAGTCTTTTATCCAGTATCGTTGGCAGAACATATACGACTTTCGCGGGCGCTAGCAAATGGGGATCACCGCATTTTAGTCATCGGGGGTGGTTTCATTGGATCCGAAATGGCCGCAGCGCTTGCGACCGCAGGCCATCGCGTCGTCTGGGCGATGCTCGAGTCCGATCCGTTTGCGAATCGATTCCCCTCCGTTCTTAGTAATCAATTGAGGGCTACGTACGAGGCACATGGCGTCGAGATTGTGCCGAACTTTGCCGTAAACCGTATTGAAGAGGGTGACGGTCCAGTGGCAGTGCAGGCGAATGGCCGCATTATCACCGCGGATCTGGCTGTTGTGGGCATTGGTTTTGTCCCCAATGACGATTTAGGGCGTCCGCTCGGACTGGTATCGACAGCAAGAGGGATTGCGGTAGATCGCTACGGTCAGACCAAGGACATGGATATTTTTGCCGCGGGGGACGTTGCACGTATTGCGGGAGCGAGTCACATCTCGATGCATGAAGATCAGGCCTTGGTTCACGGACGCCTGGTTGGGAGTAATATGGCTGGAGCCCGCCTACCCTATCACCACATGCCGT
>JAKAAL010000344.1 GCA_021802375.1 Bacillota bacterium
ATGGGAGGCAATCATGACCCGCTTTCTTCCGTGGCGGTCAATAAGAAATCCAGCCGGGATCACGCCCAAGACAATCCCCACGGTCGAGGCAATAGCCAAGAGGCCGGTCTCCTGAGCCGTCAGTTGCCAGACGTGATGTAACGGGACCAGAGCGGCTCCCATAATCCCAATATCGTAAGCTTCAATGAGCCAGGCCATAGCGGCCAAGCCCAACCACATCCAATGTTGGGGTGATAGGCTCCTCTCGTCGAATGACTGATTGATTACGGTCCCCACTATCGGTACCTCCTTATGTCGATGCTTCCTTCTATGGGACAAACGGATGACAGGGGTGAGTGGTAATCACCCCTCAAAAATGATTTGGTGCGGGCGGCAAGTCTGACTAGCCCCGGCCTGGAAACGCCAGGCACTAGCTTGGCAAGTCCATACGGGTCTGGTAATATATATCCCTTCGACCAAAATGCAAGGAGGCCATGGTGTCGTGTCGGATCCTTCGGAAGATTCTTTGAGCGAGCAAAATATTTTTGAGGCTTGGATCGCATGGGCTGAAAAGGAGTTGCCGGATCGGCGAGAACGGGCCGATCGAGCTTACAAACGAGCGGTGCAGGCACGTAAAGACGAAGTGCTGTGGCAACATGCGGAGATCATGGAGCGGGGCCATCAGCAGTTGCAGGACATGTGGGGTCGGCGGGATCCTTATTTTGCGCGGGTCCGGGGTCAGATGCAGGATGGGGACGGCGAGGTGTTTGATGTGGATTTGCGGGTCCATCGCTATCATCGATCGGAAGTCTTTCCGTTGGCCAAACACAAAGAGATGCTAGATATCAGCCACTTGGCGCCGTTAGCCGATTTAGTACGGAACCCGGCCCAAAAAGACTTGGCGATTACGGTTCGCGATAAGGATTTTTATCAATGGCCTGAGGCCCGCAACGTATCTAAAGTACAGGTCCTACAGTGCATCGTCGAAGATATCGAACTCGAAGACAATCGCGTGGTGCGCATGGCCCCCCGTTACGGGGCAATTTTTGAGGATCGGGTTCGACGCCGCCTGCAACAATCCGCCGAACCCGCACTCGATGTCTTGGCTGATGTGTTGGATCGCGAACAAAACACCATTATTAACCACCGGGACCCCAACCTTCACCTGATCATTTTGGATGGGCCGGCGGGTACCGGTAAAACCGTCGTGGCGGCCCATCGGATCGCGGTGGCCGCCTCGCCGGACAGTCCCGGTATCTATCTCACCCCTACTCCAACCTTGCGAGATTATGTGAAACCCGTGTTGCCGAGGCTGGGACTGGAACGAAAACGCGCGCAAGCGCTAAGCTTGGCCGACCTGGCCACCATGATGTGGCCGGACTTTCCTTGGGCTACCGGACTCCATGCCCTAGTCCCCGATTCACCGTGGGATAAAGAGGCTTGGAGCCGGGTTTTTGCCGTGCACCGTAAGGGGTCATCATCGCGTGAGTGGATCGCCACCTATCGCCAGGCGGCTCAAGACCTTGGCTATATGCCGGATACCCTATTTGGGGTTAGGGATGTGGCACCCTTATTGTGGCTCGGGGCTTGGGCGCGGCGAACGCGGCCGCAACCGGAACCAGAGTGGGTGATTATCGATGAGGCCCAGGCCATTCCTGGATTGGCTTATGCAGCACTGGCGGAATGGCTCGGGCCTTCAGTGTCATGGATTCTGGCAGGAGATCTCATGCAACAGGGTAGTCAGCACGAGGTCGGGGAATGGGATGGGATTACGAAGCATTTAAAGATTGCACCCCACCAGGTATCTCACTTGTGGCTCCGTTTTAGCTACCGTATTCCACCCAAAATTCATGCGGCAGCCGAACGGTTACGACTCGCAGTCCGACCCGATGCACGCGGCAGCGAAAGTGTTGCCTGGCATTCCCAGGCTGGAGAGATTACGGTTAGTCTCGTATCCCAAGAGGAGTACGGCCAGCGTGTCACATCGGTGTTAAGGACGTGGGATCAAAAGGGTATCGTGGCGACCGCGGTTTTGGTGCCGCATCTAGACCGTATCGCGGTGTGGGCCCGTCTCCTTGGCGACCTCGGCTTCTCGCCCCAAGTGTTAACCGGTACCGAGGGGTATCGAGGAGGCCTTGCTCTGACCACGTTAGACGCCGTTCGCGGCCTAGAATTTGATGGGGTCCTCCTCGTGGAAGTAGACGCATCCGCGTATAGCAACACGACATCCGCTGCCCAGAACCTCTATACCTCGATAACCCGGGCTCGCCGCGCGGTGCATTTGTTCGCCGAGGCACCTCCGGCCGGAGAGCCATCACCTTGGCTGGCGGTCATTCAAGACGCTCCCCACACTAAGAAATGAGCCCCTTACCTCCGTCGACCAGGAGCGTTTGCCCGGTGACGAAGCGGGATTGGCTGGAGAGGAAGAAGGCCACCACGGGGGCGATGTCATCGGCCTCACCCCAACGTCCTAACGGGGTCTCGCTCACCACCTGTCCGGAAAACTCTTCATCTTCCCAGCCCCCTTGGTTCATATCGGTCCGGATGAATCCGGGGGCGACGGCATTAACCCGGATCCGGGGAGCCAGTTCAATAGCCAAAGAACGTGTGAGATGCATGAGACCGGCCTTACTGGCTTGGTAGGGATGAGCGCCACGGCTTGAGGAAATAGCTAGGATCGACGCAATATTCACGATGGACGCATTGGGGGACCGCTCTAGCCAAGGCAAAAGGCCTTGGATCAAGAAAAAGGGGGCGCTAAGATTGGTCGTCATCAGGGAGTGCCAATCCCTCACGGTGGTTTCTTTGAGGTCGAATCCTTGGTAAATCCCGGCGTTATTAACCAAGCCGTCGATCTGGGTCACACCTGGGATATGAGCTATCTCGTCGATCAGCCGGGCGGGGCCTTCGAGCGTGGACAAATCAGCCTCCAGCAAGGTGGCTTGTGCACCGTGGCTGGTAACGAAGTTGGCTGTCGACTCGGCTTCCTGGCGATTATGGCCGTAATGGAGCAAAAGATGGGCATCGCGGTCGCCCAGATACTTGGCAATCGCTCGCCCAATGCCGCGAGAAGCCCCAGTAATGAGAACGGTGGGCATTTAGTCTCGACTCCTTTCGTGTTAGGGAGGTGCGTTTTAATCCAGACATTAAGCCCAGTATAACCGTTCGGTAGCGCGGATCGCATTGACAAGCATCGGAGATAAAAATATTATGTATATGCGAAGGGTTGGTGAATACGATGAAATATCTTTCGGCGCAGGAGGCGGCGGACAAGATTGCATCTTTCGGCGGGCTTTTGCGCATGACCATGGAAAGGCGACCAAGACGCCCTGAAGGGGGTATGACACGACTCCAAGCGTTTTTGTTGCACATCGTGGCCGATCACGAAAGTATTGCCATGGCGGACTTGGCACAGTTGTTAGAGGTCGGTCGACCCACCGTAAGTCAGTTCGTGTCTTCCCTCGAATCTCGAGGATGGATGGAAAGGGGATTGGATCCTGAGGATCGTCGGCGGCATCTGGTGTACATTACCACCCTCGGGAAAACGGTGGCCGAGAAATCCCGGCGAGAACGGCAGCTCCGCATGGAGCGGGTTTTAGCACGTCTTACGGACGAAGAACGTGCTCAGTTAGTCTCGATTGCTGAGCACATTGCCGAAATTGTGTCATCGGATCCGGAACTACTAAGGAGGCCTTTCGATGTTGAATAAGGACGAGAGCGGAAAGATTATTGACGCTCGGGGCCTCATCCGGCAGCACGGCCAAGGACAAGCTGCGGTGAAGGCGATTAACGGGATTGATCTCACGGTGCAGGCCGGTGAAATGGTGGCGCTAATGGGGCCGTCGGGGAGCGGCAAATCTACTTTGATGCAGATTTTAGGCTTATTAGACCGGACAAGCCAAGGATCCTACCACCTTGCGGGCAAGGACGTGAGTCGACTCGGCAAAAGTGAAGCGGCGCAACTGCGGGGCCGTCGGATCGGGTTTGTATTTCAAGGGATTCATCTGCTTCCTCGTTTGAGTGCCATTCGTAATGTGGAGTTGCCCATGGTGTACGCCCGATTTTCGGCGACCGAGCGTCGGCACCGTGCCGAGGAGAGTCTAAACCGCGTGGGACTCTTGGCGTTGGCGGGCCGGAGGCCAAACCAATTATCTGGGGGACAGGCACAACGGATTGCCATCGCCCGCGCCGTAGCGCCCGGACCCGATTTGCTCTTGGCAGATGAACCGACGGGCGCTTTAGACCGAGCGTCAGGCCGTGATGTATTAGAGCTGTTTCAGCAACTGAATCGGGACTTAGGGTTGACTATTGTCATTGTGACCCACGACCCTCTAGTAGGCCGCCACGCGAAGCGGATCGTGGAGCTGGAAGACGGGCGAATCATCGGTGACCGTCCTGTCGAGGATCGTATTTTGGCGGAGCACACACCGGAGGTGGGCGCATGAATGCCTTTAGTATCGCTCTCGATTCGATTTGGAGTCACCGTTTACGCAGTGCGCTGACCGCGCTTGGTATCGTCATTGGAGTATTTGCGGTGGTCACGTTAACCTCTTTGGGATCCGGCGTCAGTTCCTATGTGAGCGGCCAATTTAAAGTGTTCGGAGCCACCCTCGTCACGGTGTCTCCCGCCACTCCAGGCCATACCGGGAAACACGGACATCCTAGGTTTAGTCCCGTTGGCAACGTCCCTAGTACACTCACGATGGGGGACGTCCGAGCCATAGCCGCACGCCACTCGCCATCCATTGCCCGGGTGGTGCCCATGGCCATCATCCCGGCCCCGATTGGCACCGCGCCCAACCAATCGGTCGGTCTGTCTGTGGTCGGGACCAACGCCTCGTATTTCCCGGCAGAGCAAATGAAATTTGCTAGAGGAGTCTTTAATGGCAGCGGCGCGGTTTTGGGGAGTAAGGCCGAAAAGGCCCTATTTGGCAAGCAAAAGCACGTCGTAGGGCGGACCGTCTATCTTGGGAAAACGGCTTTAGTGGTGAGCGGTATCCTGAAGGCTTCTACCGGAATCACCAGTACTTCCAATAACATGGTGTTCATTCCGGTATCGACTGGACTCACCAGCGTGGGGCTCAAGACCATTTCAGAAATCATCGTCCAGGCCAAGAGCGATCAATCGGTTAATCAGGCGGTGTCCGTGGTTACCCGGGTCATGAACCAACGCCACCCCATCCGCAATTTTGCGGTGACCAAGGACACGGCATTTCTGACCACCATCAACAAGACGCTATCCACCATTACGACGTTTTTGAGTGGATTGGCTGCGATTTCGCTGTTGGTGGGCGGGATTGGCATTATGAACATTATGCTGGTCACGGTCACGGAACGTTTTCGAGAAATTGGGATTCGAAAGGCACTAGGTGCCAGAGATGGGGACATTCTGGTCCAATTTCTGGCGGAATCGGTGCTCCTGGCCCTCTTAGGGGGCGCGATTGGGGTGGGGCTCTCTGCTGTCGCGAGTCACCTGATCGGGAAACTGGCGGGATTCCCTGCTGGATTGACCGTGGGCTCGGTGGTCCTGGCCATCGGGTTTTCAGTCGGAGTGGGCATCGTGTTTGGGGTGTTGCCCGCATTAAGAGCATCGCGGTTGATGC
>JAKAAL010000345.1 GCA_021802375.1 Bacillota bacterium
GGAGAACTGGGCGAGTGACTTCGAGATCGTGACAAGGACTCCTAATCCCCGTCTCACGCGGCATTCGCAGACTTGTTATCGACAGCTTCGGATCCCCTATTTCGACGATGAACACCGTAAGTAGGAAACTCCCGCTAGACTCTTGAGACGTAGAAAGTTGGGAAGGTGCGCTAGAACGTTCCCCTTCCTGATGAAACAAATTTACAAATCGCAAGCAGTAGCCTTCGATTTTAGCATGTTTTTAGCAATGAATGCTTTGGTAAACTGTGCGATTGCTTTGGGGCGGAACCGACAAAAGCAATGATTCACATCAAAGAGCCCACAGGCCACATCAAAGTGACCTTGAGGTTGTTCGTATTGGTGCGACGGTGGGCGCTAAGCGTCCCACGAGGTAATAGAAGAAATCATCTGACCTTCGACGATTAAGCGTGCACCGCCGCCGCTTGTTTCCAAGTGGCACGAGGATGGTGCTCGGGCGCTCCCTAGACAATGCCCGTGGTGCCGCTTCGGACTCCACTCGGTCCTACAATTTATCTTTTATCGCTTGCAAGTACTGATTAACGTAGAACCAATCTGGCTCATGCTTGATGGGCCGGGCAAGAATTCTCCAGCTAGGATTTTCTAGGGATGTCGCATCGAAGGTGACGAGACCTATGCCAAAGATTTGACACAACGAATCCAGTCTGGATACATCTTTGCGGGCACATTGCTCTGGTATGACAAGCCATACTTTGTGACTAAAGAGGTGGTAGCAGCAGGCTTGGCCGAAAGCGGTAATCATCTGATTGATGTCTGTCTTCATTTCCACTGCCACGAGCTCTGTCGGCATTTGAAACAGGTCACCGCGTCGGGACTCTCGGATACCAATCACGTCAGGAGTACCCCATTTATCCTGAAAGATATTGCCACCCAAGGAAACAGCCTTGGTGACTTCTTCTCTGTCTTTTACCAGCCAATCAGCGAATAGGCCGTAAAATTCTTCTTCTCTTGGGGGCTTGTTAATCGACGAGAAGACGTTTTCGGGATGCGTGCCTACTTCGAGCTGGTCATCAACAAATTTTCGCAGTTGAAACAAGCCGCGTTCAGGTTTTGCCACCCGGTCAGGGTGCTTAACATCAAGATTCCAGATGGTTCCATCAATCGTATTAACGTTAAAAGTCTGACCACTTCGCTCATGGATGAGATTTTTTAGTTTCGTGTAACGCAATCCATCGGTATACTCCTCTAGAAGTTCGAACGCCATATCGAGAATTTCTTGACGCTTTGTGGGTTTACCCATCGTGGCCCCCATTATGTATAGGAATTTTCCCCTCGCTGTGTCGCAAGAAACGACTGTCACGTTAGTGCCTCAAGGTGACCTCTTGTTTTGCTCAGTATACAAATTATACTAAATATAATTGGAACATGGCGCCCTCCTCGGAAACGATAGGTAAAATGATCCCGAAAATTGGTAAGGCGCTAAAGTCCACCCGGATGCACACGAATCACTCTTTGGAGAGCTTTGGCCCTCAAAGAGCTCCAAAGGGCCAAGAATCTTCTGCCTCGGCTTCCGTATCACCCGATGATTGTATATGGTCAAATAAAAATGGACATTTGGACATTAAGAATTCCCATTGTCTGCACCCTTCTCGGATAGTCGATAGGGGATCCCACACACTCACCGAGCGGCGGATTGGTCAGAAAGGTAAAAGTGTTGACCATGTCCACGATTCGACGAATCAGGCCACGACAAGCGCAAGGGTAGAGTGTCTCCGCGATTGCCGCCCACCTTGGGGTGCACCGCAAATATGTCAAGCAACAGGATTTCTCACCCCGATTCAGTAGTTACTTGTCCGACTCACATGTATAAGTTCGGGGATTCGGATATTTCTACGGAGATAGAGAGTACGCCTCTATTTGCCATTTCCTATCTCCATGTGGCATGATTAGGCTAATTCGAAATACACACGGGTCGCTAGAACTATGCCGAAGCCCTGTCTCAACGCCGAAATAGCATAGACCACAAGCCAGAAATGATCTAACACAGTTCGACCTATGCGGTAGTCGCGTCCTTTGGATCGACCACACCTTAACCGGTTCGCGAAGATTACCACAACCAGTACGGAATGGGGCGCAACATGATCCATCGTCGATCTAGGTACGCTATGGCTTCGTCGAGATTTGCAAACTCTGTGGCCTTGCTGGATCGTTCACCCTCCGAAATAACGTCAATCACAGACCATGCATCATCTTTGGCGCGTGTTATGCCGATCAGACACGTGGAGTCTGTGAAATGTCGGGGAACTACAAGCCAGATTTGCATGCGGAGATCGCCACGTTTTGCCGCAGCATCGCGAAAGACTTCGAGCGTGGATCGGACGTGGGCGGGTAGCAACTGAGTGAAGTGGGAGGTCCACAGTTTCAAGAGACGATCGAAATCGTTGGTAGTATGAATGGCGGACAAAATAACTAGAACACTGTCGTCATCAGGTTGTGCAAACGTGTCATTAGAGAGCCAAATTTCCAGATAACGAAACATTTGAGGCACATCGGACGCCATAGCATAAATTTTTGCTAGGGTGAAATGAAGCCAAGACCCCTGCTGATCGACTTCATGATCCAGAGCTAGGGTGGCCCATTTCAGACACGCGGTCAATCGGAGAGTCGGCAGGGTCAGTCCCGGAAGCGATTGCTGGGATGCCATCCCGAGTCTCTGAAGCGAATTTCTCTGCTCCGGAATGAGGTCCAGGAGGTAGGCACGTTCGGTTTCATCGTATAGGCGCTTCAGCATTTCCGTTCTGGCTCCCGGAGCCGAGGGCCAGAATTTCAAGGCTTCCTCCATGAGTTGCGATGCGTCTTCTAGGTCAGTCATCATGGTCGATTGCGTCCAGTATCGAAGGCCAGTGGCCCATTGTGCGGATAGTTTATCGAGAGCCTGACGATGTTCGTCGTACCGCTCAGCAAATCGGATGTCGACTTGTTTATGAATTTGAACTAACGCAACCACAGAAAAGATCACCACGACGAGACCACTGAACGTCGCGAGGGCTCCGAGTAATGCGCCCAACACGGACAAATTAGCCAAAGATATCTTCATGCACTCCCTTCCCCTGCAGTATGACAGGCTCCGATTCGAGACATCAACGCCAAATTCCTTGTTGATGGCACGTTTGCAATGTGAACGAGAAAAAGATCGGGGACTAGCATTTCCCGCCCCAGGTCGGTACAATCTGTCACTGAGGAGTGAGAACCAGATGCCCATCGTTACCCTTGGGACAACCACCGTACCCTACACCATTGAGGAACGGCCCCGTCGCCAACACCCCGCCATTGAGATTGATGCCTCCCGACGAATCACTGTCCTCATCCCACAAGGCTTTGACCTCCATCAAGTGGAGCCACTTTTGCACCGCAAGGCTCGATGGCTTCTCAAACATCTAACCGCACCACAAACCAAACCAACCGCACCTGCCAAGGACTTTGTCAGCGGAGAAGGCTTTATGCTCCGTGGACGTCCCTTACGGCTCAAAGTACAACGGAATGATACTACAGAACCGTATGTCATCTTGGAGGGTCGGAAGCTGCTGGTCAGCATTCCGTCACTTCCGGTAGCTCAACAATCTGTCTGGGTTCGGAAGATCCTCACTCAATGGTACATGCAACAGGCTCTAGAACTGTTCCCCGAGCGCATTAACCACTATGCCCCGATGCTGGGAGCTAGTTCTACACGGCTCAAGATCGCGGAGTACAAATCCCGTTGGGGCTTCTGCCGAGAGGATGGACTGATTGCCTTGAACTGGCGTCTCATTCAAGCCCCACTGTCCGTCATTGATTATGTCATTGTCCATGAACTCACTCATCGCCGCTATCCCCACCATCGCCAGACGTTTTGGGAGGCGGTGCGGGTAATTCTCCCGGACTATGAGGTGCGGAAGCGGTGGCTCCGGGATCATGGAGCGGACTTGGGGTGGTGAGTGGGATTATCGGTTGAGGATATTGAAGCCACAACTCTGGCAAAGATCGCAGCTCCCCAATTGTCATCAGGAGCCAAGACTCAGCATCTGTCGGGGTATAAATGGTTTGTGTTCCAAAATGATGGGTGGGATTCGTGAGTGTGGCGAGGTTATGCAATGCGATAAGATGACTGCAAAGGCGCATATTGTCATTGGTAATGGGCGGCTTTGACTTGGTTTTCCCCTCTGGTGCATTGCACTGGGGAATTCCTGAGTTGATCCACTGCAACAGTAATTTTAACTCCAGCTTGTCAGGAACGTCAGCCCCCCAGATGATGAGCCACGTGCGTAATGCACCGTCAACTGTGTCACGTAAGGCCTTGACCCCCTATTCATAATCATGAAGAGTTCCTGGAGATAAAATTGTACTTTCAGCATAGTGCATTCGGGAAATGGTTTGCTGCCACACTTTGTTTGCGCCGGGGTGGTAACCGAGTGGTGTTGCGGGCAATTCCAAATTGATCGCGATTAACCGAGTTTGTGGATAACCCCAGTGGGGCAATATGTTCAGCCAATTTTGGCGCAAGATTCGTATTGATTGCTGGTCTGTGATAGATGTTTGCACGACATTGCGTAATGTGTGGAGGATAGCAAAAGACAGGTAACACGTTACCGCTGGACCACTCTTTCGTGATTCTTGGTCAATCCATGGGCGGGGTATGGGAATTTCCAATGCAGTGGACTGATGGTTGTAGGGTAAGAAACCCGAATGCCCTAATAATCGTTGCTCATCATTGTACAAAGATACCGACATAGCATGGATCCCTTGTCCCCGGAGATTTTGATAGCTGGATCCTTGTCTCCATATGATTTGTGGACGGATGCGAAGATGTGGAGACAGAAGGGACCCTCCTGCCATGACATCGTATTCAGTCAATTCGATGAGGAGTCCCTGTAGCTCTTGATCACCAACGTAATTAAATGCCCATGTCGTCACGCGTCTGATCCTTTCTTAATAACTTTATAGTCTCACCCTTGCCAACGCCATCAACTGGCCCGTCAACCGATCCAACATACCAGACTCCATGACCCCGGCAACCCGCAACTGCCTTCGAATAAACTTCTGCATTTCCCGTTGGACATCCTCCTTCACCTGCCAATCGATGACGCGTAGCCCCTGAAGTCCTTCCACAATCGATTCAGACAGAGCGGTCATGGATTCCGCGCGGTCTCCTGTGACATCTAACACCGCGGTCAACAAACTCCTAAACGCGGACACCGTAGGGGACAGCCCATCGCTTTGACTCCCTTGAACAATATCCCGGGCGTCATCCCGCATGGCCGCCATCTGTTGCAAGAGGTCTGCCAACGTAATGCGGAGTTGACGGTATTGCTGAATCAACTCGTCTAACCGTTGCCGCAACGATGTCCACGCCACAGGGTTTTCCTTCTGACGCACTCGAATTTCATGGCGCAAGGCGTGTTCCATTTCATGGGCTCGAGCTTCGGGATTGGGAAGCCCTTCTAAGATTTTTTGATGAAACGCAGGATCGAGAATGGAGATCGGGTCTAAAAGGCTGGTAACGCCCGAAGACCGAATATGGTCATCAATCAGTTGACGCACCTTGGCTCCCACACC
>JAKAAL010000346.1 GCA_021802375.1 Bacillota bacterium
GGGCCCGATCTGCGTTATTGCAGGGATCGCCACCAAAGTCTCAGTGATGCGGGGTGGCGAGGATAGCCCCGCGCTTCGAATCTGTCCGTTTCCATCATGCGGTTTAATTCCCAGGATATCATGAATAAGCTAAAAAAATGGTGGAGATGACGGGATTCGAACCCGTGACCTCCGCGTTGCGAACGCGGCGCTCTCCCAGCTGAGCTACATCCCCATCTGACCCTTATTCTCGCCACCATGATTGCTACTGACCTTATGCATTATAGGAAGTGCACGCCTTGCTGTCAAACGACAAATCCGTGACATGTAGGAAAATATTGGGGAACGCCCCGGAGATAGCGCTGATATTGGCCGGGTGGGCAAATTCACGTCGCTGGACGAGAAATATTGTAAGACAAAAAACTTTGGTTTCAAGCAGGAATGCGAGCCGATGAGGGCGAATCTGGCTATCAGTGGAGTGAAGTGGAGCAAAGTGGAGTAAAGGGGGTGGCCGGGATGATGATGGGGGAGTTTTCACATGGACTCGATGACAAGGGACGCCTCATCATTCCGGCCCGCTTTCGGGACGACCTTCACGACCGATTTGTCATCACCAAGGGGTTGGATGGATGCCTGTTCTTCTATCCCATGGTCGAGTGGAACAAGCTAGAAGAGCGTCTGCGCGCTTTACCCATGACGAATCAAGGGGCACGAGCTTTTACCCGGCTGTTTTTAGCGGGAGCTCAGGATGTTGAGATGGACAAGCAATCGCGGGTCACCATTCCGGGAAGACTTAGGGAGTACGCCGAGATCGATAAGGGGTGCGTCCTGGTCGGTGTCTCCAACCGGGCCGAACTGTGGTCCGACCTGCGATGGCAGCGCTACCAAGAGGAAACCCAGGCAGATTACGAGAAGTTGGCGGAGCAAATGGTGGACTTGGGTTTTTAAACCAAGGGGCGGGAGGATTCGAGCATGGTCGCATTTACACATGTCAGTGTCTTGCCAGATGCCGTAATGAGTTATTGGCCTGCCGATCCAGCAGGCTGGTATCTGGATGCCACTGTGGGCGGTGGAGGCCACAGCCGCCTTTTACTCGACCGACTGCCTCAGGCCAACCTCATTGCGGTCGATCAAGATCCCGCCGCTCTAGCGGAAGCTCGGCGTGTTCTGAGCCCCTTCGATGGACGGGTCAGTTTTTATGCGCAAAACTTTCGCGATTTGCCGAACGTGCTAGCTCAACAGGGGATCGACGGCGTCGATGGCGTCCTTTTTGACCTAGGCGTTTCTTCTCCCCAATTTGACGTGCCGGAGCGTGGCTTTAGCTACCATGTCGATGCCCCCTTGGACATGCGCATGGACCCAGAAAATCCCGTTACCGCCTTCAGGCTGGTCAACATGAAATCTCGCCAAGAAATCACCGCAGCCCTTAGAGACTATGGTGAAGAGCGTTGGGCGAGTCGCATCGCTCAGTTCATTGTCGAGGCTCGCACGCTGGAACCGATTAGGACCACCGGACAACTGGTCGAAGTGGTTAAAGCGGCCATTCCGGCCTCAGCGCGGCGTACGGGCGGTCATCCCGCGCGTCGGACCTTTCAGGCGCTACGCATCTGGGTCAACGATGAACTGGAAGCCCTGAAAGATGGTCTAGAGGCGGGACTTGGCGTGCTAAATCCTAATGGCCATCTGGTGGTGATTAGTTTTCATTCATTAGAGGATCGGATTGTGAAGCATCAATTTCGCGAGTGGCAGCAAAACGCCATGGGCAAGGTGCTTACCACCCATCCGGTGGTGCCCGACGAGACGGAAACCGAGGTTAATTCGCGCGCACGTTCAGCCAAGCTTCGCGCCTTCCAACGTTAAGCTAGAGCGATACGGCAGCGTGGATTTTTTAGCGCTATCGGACGACAAAATTCAACATGTAGTGCCAAAGCTCACGGAATAATTGCAAAGGAGATCGAATCGTGATCGACGCCGAACGAGAATTATACAATGAGGGCACCCTGGCCCGAACCTGGCAAGAGCGCTTGCGCGAAATGCCGATTTACCAACCTTCCTCCACCAAGCGTCGGCGCCGGCATCTTCGGCCGACAGCGCGTACCGTGTATGGGATTGGGGGCATGTGGCTGGCTGGTCTGATTGTGACCTTTGCTGCCGTCCACGTGATGCAGATGGCCTACCAGGTCGACCATTTGGAACAAACCTATAGCAGCCTGATTACCCAGCAGCAAAGCATGGGACTAGCCCTTTCGCAAAAGACGACGCCTTATGTCTTGAGCCGCGACGCCAGACGGTTTCACGTCGTTCTTCACCAACCGCTGGTCGTTCACACCCGATCGGTGGTATCCGACACATCGCGTCGAGGGGTCGGGAATGTCCTCTCCCTGTGGTTTTCTCAAGTGCGCAGAGCACTAACGGGGAAGTCCGCCACCTCCGCCTAAATAATTAGGTCGAGCCGAGGTCCTGTGGGAGTTCGATTGTCCAACCCATGGCTCGCCGCATATCACGATAGCATCGCAGAAAGGAGAGCGGGAATGGGGCAGGGTCGACCTGTCACGCCATGGTTCACTGGCCTGAAATCGTGCCCGGCGATGCTTCGTCGCGGTGGCAAGACCGAGGATTCCCGCGCAATCGAATGAAGAATCTTCGCCAGCGGCACCAGTCGATCCGATTTCGTTCGTTGGAGATGTTGTTCGTGATGGCCATGGCTTCGGCCTGGCTGATCGTGCGCCTGGTTTTGATCCAAGTCGTGCACGCGCCCGTTTTGACGGCAGACGCGGCCAGCATTCATATCCATCGCTTGACTCTGCCCGCCACTCGGGGCGATATCGTCGATACCAATGGCACGGTGTTGGCCATGGACGTGCCACGGGACCAGGTGGTAGCTGCGCCCCAGTATATCGACACCGGTGCCCATGGCAAGCAGGCGGCCATGCGCACAGGGAAAATTTTGGCGAGGTATCTGCCCTTTTCCGCGAAACTTTTAGGACAGGTACTTGACCACAAGACCGCCTATGCGCTCTTAGACCGTTCCGTTAGCCTTCAAGTGGGCGCCAAGATTTCCGCCTTAGGCTTGACTGGCATTAGTGTCACTCAGGTGAGTGGCCGCGAATATCCCAACGGCACCTTGGCCTCGCAGGTCTTAGGCATGGTGGGTTCGAGCGGAAATGGGCTAGCGGGCATCGAATATGCTGACAACGCGTTCCTGTCGGGCCATGCGGGATCCTGGTTAGTCAACACCGACCCGCAGCAAAATCCCATGCCTCAGTGGCAAATTGCCTACAAGCCGCCCGTTCCCGGCGACTCGGTTCAATTGACGATCGATGCCAATATTGAGGCGGTGGCTCAAAAGTGGTTGGCCTGGGGGGTTCATCGGGCCCATGCTCAAAGTGGCACCGTGATTATTCTCAATCCTCACACCGGCGCCGTGGATGCTCTAGCCAACTATCCCAATTTTAATCCCAACAACTACTATACGGCGACCTCCCGGGAGATGGTGGACTTCGGCGTGCAGACGGTGGTGCCTCCAGGATCCATTTTCAAACCGGTGACCGCTTCGGCTGCTTTGACCTCCGGTCTGTATACGCCCCACAGCATGTTTTACACCAAGGGCTATTTCATGGTCGACGGGGTGCGCATCAACGACTGGAAACCGGGAGGATGGGGCTGGATTTCATTCACGCGCGGGCTAGAACTGTCCTCAGACCAAGTCTTTGGTGAAGTCGCCCTGCATGTAGGCGTTCATCGCCTGTACAATATGGTCAAGGCCTACGGATTTAACCACCCTAGCGGTGTCGGCCTACCTGGTGATGCGAACGGTATCTGGCTACCCGAATCTCAGGTCAATCCGGTCGACCTGGCCACGATGGGTTTTGGTCAAGGGTTCGCGGCCACGCCCATCCAGGTGGCTGCGGCGGACGCGACGATTGCCAACCATGGAGCCATGATGCAGCCCCACATTGTGAAAGCCATTTTGAATCCTAAGGGCCAAGTGGTTAAGAAAACTCCTGTCAAAGTGGAGAACCGACCCGTTTCGGCTACCGTGGCCCAGCAGATCGAACACATGATGGTGCTAGAAGCGACCTATGGCACGGGAATCCCCGCGCAGGTGCCAGGATACGTCATTGGCGGCAAGACGGGTACCGCCCAACTCATCGTCAATGGCAAGACCAGCAGCAGCGACTTTGCCTCGTCGTATCTGGGATTTGGCCCCGTACCCCATCCGCGTTTCATCATGTTGGTGATGATTAAGCACCCTGTGGGCTCCCTATTTTATGGGGATCAAGTGTCCGCTCCGGTATGGCAGCATATCGCCACCTTCCTTTTTCACTATTGGGGGATCAAGCCCTATGCCACGGGGAATAACGGAGCTGACCCGCGGACGGCGAGCAAACATGGCTAGGCGCCTCAGCTTGGGCATGTTTTCCGGGTCGATGGCATAGCCATCAGGAAATAGGCTCGTCTGAAGACAGGGGGAACCCCGTTGCTGGCAGATCGTCCACCGCTGGTCACCAAAAGGAGAAATTTTCTAATCTTACTTGGAGTGGGGCTTTTTGATATGACCCTGATCGGACGCTTGTTTACCATTCAGGGGCTGCATTCCGCCCACTTGAAAATGCTGGCCGACGATATCCACTTCCGTGAAATTCCCTTGGCAGCCTTTCGCGGGAATATCTTCGACCGAAAGGGTCGGCTCCTGGCAGGAAGTCATCACCTATACTCGCTCTATGCGGTGCCGATCGAGACGCAAGATCGACTCCAAGAATCGATTTTGGTGGCCTCGCTCGTCCATATTGCACCGGACTTGGCCCTACGGCGCCTTCGTCGCCACCAGGGTTTTGTGTGGCTAAAGCGACATTTAAGTGCCGTTGAGACGGACTCCGTAAAGAGCCAGTTGCACGCCTTGCCAGGGATTCATTTAATCACCGAGGCGAACCGATATTACCCGGAAGGCTTTTTGACGGGACCGGTCTTAGGGTTTTGTGGGATTGATAATCAGGGACTGGCCGGAGTGGAACTTACCTACAATCGCGAACTTTTGGGCCAGCCGGGCAAGGTGGAGGAGGAGTACGATGCCCTAGGGCACGCGCTGGCCCAAGGGGATCAACGGGTGGTCTTGTCCAAGCAGGGTGATTCGCTCAAGTTGGCCCTAGATGTCAACATTCAATGGATCGCCGAGCGGGCCTGTGAACGGGCCATGGCAGAGACTGGGGCCAAGTCGGTGAACGTGTTGGTGATGCATCCCAAAAGCGGAGGGGTACTGGCGATGGCTCAACGTCCATCGTTTGATCCCAATTATTTTCGCGAATACGATGCCAAAATGTATCGTCTGTTGGCCGTCTCGGACGCGATTCCGCCTGGGTCTATTTTTAAGCCGATTACGCTGGCTTCCGCCCTAGAGGCGGGAAGTGTGGGGGCGTCGAGTCAGTTTTTTTGTCCGGGATTCAAAATCGTGCTAGGCCGAAGAATCAATTGCTGGCGTCCTCAGGGCCATGGTCCTGAGAGCCTGGCCCAGGTGGTCATGAATTCCTGCAACGTCGGCTTCATGGAACTAGGTCTTGGCCTCGGCATAGAGCGCTTCTATCGAGCCAGGG
>JAKAAL010000347.1 GCA_021802375.1 Bacillota bacterium
GATCTCATCTTTCGTAGATATGACTTCTGGATATACTGTAGGTACTGTGCGAGTACCAAACACGGTTCTAGGGGACACTTCTTCATCCGACACCAAGCCTAAGGAACCGTCTACCACCACAAGATCGCCCTCGTGAAGCCACTGGTGAACGTTTTCGACAATGACCGCGGGTATTTGTAACGAACGGGATAAAATGGCCACATGAGAAGTTATACTGCCTTGCCCCAGTACAACCCCCGCCACTCGCGACAAATCAATTTTCGCGGTGTCAGATGGGAACAGGGTGTCCGCCACCAAAATGCTGGGTTCTGTCGCAGGCCACGGTGCCGAGGTGTCTGAGAGGGTGAGTAAACCTAGGAGATGTTGCCCGACATCGCGCACGTCATCGGCGCGAGCGGCCAAATAAGGATCGGGAAGTTCCTCGAATTGTTGCGCGATATTTGTAATGCTACGTTGGACCGCGTCAATCAATGAGGAGCCACGTGCCTTTTCTGTCGCAATGGCTTCCCACAGCATCGGATCATCCGCCATCAGAATTTGAGAGCGCAAGACTTCTTGTAGAACAGGAGACGGTGCGGTGTCCGCTAAGTGCTGCAATGATTGCACGGCTATATGACGAAACTCCTGTAACGATGGAGTTGTATCTGACGAAGATCTCTGACTTAGCGATTTACGCAACCACACTACAGGACCTTGGCTTCTCCCCGGAGAAGCGGCTAACCCATTTAATTTCATTGCATGCACTCCCTCGACGTGTAGTATGTAAAGAGCATATTGGGATCACGGGCTCGAGAAATCTCATTGCTCGCCCCAACGCTTCGCTTTTTGTTGACGTAGACATCCCCCCTCGAGCATGGAGGCATCGCCTTTTTATCAATGTTAGTGTAGTAGAATCT
Organism: Bacillota bacterium; assembly: GCA_021802375.1. The sequence goes on from JAKAAL010000347.1 coordinate 897, forward strand.
TATCATCAAACTTCTCCCAGGTTAGCGGTAAAGGCAGCGGCTATTTTATTGACCGCATTCGTTTCATCGACACCCTCACCAACGATTGTTAGCGAAGCACCTCGCGAGGCGCCTAGGGACAGGACTGACAAGATAGACTTGGCGTCGGCTGATTTCTCGCCATACTGTAAAGTAATAGTGGCGGAAAACGACTTCGCCAATTCCACCAGCAACGCCGCTGGCCTCGCGTGAAGCCCTGATGGATTCGTAAGAGTTATTTCACAACTAAACATGAATCATTCCTCCTAACTGGTGCTGTTGAAGTTGTTGAGCTGTTGCCCTATCAGTAACCAAGACATCAAGTACACCCATTCGTAACGCGCCCATGATGGCTTGAATCTTTTCGGACCCCCATCCAATGCCAATGACCCGAGGAATTTTTCGAAGCGCCTCAAATGTGATACCCACAGTGCGCTGATTGATGTCGCTGTCTAAGGGAGTGCCGTTTAATTGATAGAAGCGTGAGCAAATATCTCCCACGGCACCCATAGTTTTGAGTTGGGACACCATTGCAGGATCCATGTATTCTGCCGACGTCAACGTGGAGAACACACCGACGGCTCCGATACCGACGAGTGCCATATCCACCGTATTGGCTCGCTTCAGTACACGGGATACTGCGGGTTCTGTCATGAGGCGCATGTATGTTTCGTGTTGTACAATAGCTGGAGCATCCATGGTGAGAGCTTGGGCGCCGATTCGGTCGGCCAACTTGAGAACCAACGTATTTCCAAGATAATTTTGCTGGATGGCTCCCACGCCGCCAGATAGAGCTATGACTGTAACATCCTCTATAGGGTCAATCCGTGGGACTGCATCGACCACCGCTGCCACAGACCGTCCCCATGACAAGCCAATTGACTGTCCAGGGGATAAAGTCCGCAATAACAAGTCTGCAGCTACGGCCCCCACAATTGGGCCTGGTGTTTGTCGATCGCAGTTGCAGACAACCGCTTCGGACAAGTCATAAGACGACTCTAGATAATTTTCTAGATCAAAGTCAAAAATATCGGACGGTGAAGGCTCTACTGAAATTTTCACAACACCCAGTCGTCGAGCTTGAGTTAGCATGCGGGAAATGGTAGAACGGGATGTTCCGATTCTTCGTGCAATCTCTTCTTGGTTTATTTGATCCTCATAATACCATTTGCAGACTTTAACTAGAACACGTGGATCCATCGAGTACCCCCCTCTTTCTTTTCCATTTTAAAACTAGTGTTTGAAAATCCATGGTTTTGATTTATAATTCTTTCAGATTCATTTTATATCACAAATGCACATCTGTGCAACATGTTTTTGCCATCGCGTGTCACTGGTACTCATACGATTTACCCTGAACTTTGCGAAGTTGACGAGGTGCGGTGCGGCGGTATCAGTTACACCGATTTACAACCAAGACCGTATGACAAGAATCGAAGACTAGTTTTCTAAATTCACCGATTAGGCCAGGAGGTGCAACAATACGAATGACCAAATTGGCTACGACAGCTGAACAAAAACCATCTCCATTAGAGGAGCCGTTGCGTTGGTACCGGACTATGTGTCGAATCCGTCGCTTTGATGAAACGATTGATGAACTCTTTGCCGAAGGGAAAGTGCACGGGACCACCCATTTATATATTGGAGAAGAAGCCGTGGCTACAGGGGTGATGGCCACTTTGCTGTCAGGCGATGTGATTACTTCAACGCATCGGGGCCATGGACACAATATTGCCTTAGGAGGCGATATCAAGGCCATGATGGCTGAATTATTGGGTCGGACCACGGGTTATTGCCATGGGCTCGGCGGATCGATGCACATGGCCGACCAAACTTTAGGAAATCTCGGAGCAAACGGTATTGTGGCTGGTGGTTTACCTATCGCAGTAGGTGCGGGATTAGGATTTCAACTGCGCCACCAACCCCACATCGTTGTGGCTTTTGCGGGCGACGGAGCCCTCAATGAAGGTGCATTTCACGAAGCCGCCAATCTCGCTGCAATTTGGAAACTTCCAGTGGTGTTTGTGGTCGAAAATAATCAGTATGGCATGAGTGGGTCCGTTAAGGATATGTTCGCCATCGGTCATCTGGCAGAACGAGCTGTGGGGTACGGTATTCCGGGCGTGATGGTGGACGGCAACGATGTCTTTAGTGTCTGGGAGGCGGCGACCAAGGCCACACAGAACGCCCGTGATGGCCAAGGTCCTAGTCTCATTGAAGCTGTTACCTATCGATACAAGGGTCATTCGAAGAGTGATGCCAATCGCTACCGGACCCGCGAAGAAATCCAACAATGGCGGCAACAGGATCCGATTGATCATTTACGTGAATATTTGCTGGAGCACGATGTGAGTGTTGAGGACTTGGACCACATCCGACGTGAAGAGATGCAGGCCGTCGCGCAGGCGCTGCAGTTTGCCGAGAGTTCCCCGTGGCCTACGGTCGACATACTGGAAGATGCAGTGTATGCCAAGGAGGAGACGTCTTATGCCTGAGATGACCTATGGAGCAGCTGTCCGATCCGCCATGGAATGGGAGATGGAAAGAGATTCGCGAGTATTTATTATGGGAGAAGATATTGGCGTCTATGGAGGGGCTTTTGGCGTAACCATGGGCATGGTCGATCATTTTGGGAAAGAGCGTGTCCGGGACACCCCTATCGCCGAAGAAGGCATTGTCGGAGCCGGCATAGGCGCCGCACTGGTCGGGATGCGACCCATCGTGGAAGTGCAGTTTTCGGATTTCATTATGAATGCGATGGACCAAGTCGTGAACCAAGCGGCAAAAATCCACTTCATGTTTGGCGGACGCATGAGTGTGCCATTGGTGATTCGCGGGCCTGCGGGCGCAGGAACGGGAGCCGCTGCGCAACATTCTCAGAGTCTCGAATCCTGGTTTCATCATGTGCCCGGTCTCAAAGTAGTGATGCCCGCATTTCCCGCAGATGCGCGAGGATTACTTCTGTCAGCAATTCGGGACCCCAATCCAGTGTTGTTCTTCGAGCATAAATTACTCTATAAAATTAAGGGGGAAGTCACGGAATCAGACGAGGGTCTACCATTGGGCCATGGCTTAATTCGTCGGTATGGTCGTCATGCGACGGTGGTCGCCTATTCCCTCATGGTGCATCGGGTACTCGAAGCCGCCCTTCGGTTAGAGCAAAAAGGGTGGGATGTGGAGGTAATCGATCTTCGATCTTTGGTACCAATGGATATCCCATTAATTCTAGAATCGGTCAAACGGACTGGGCGCCTGGCCATTTGTCATGAAGCCGTGGGACGGGGAGGGGTCGGTGGAGAGATCGCCGCACGTGTGATGGAAAGTGAGGCGTTTGACTATCTAATCTCGCCGTTGCTCCGCATCACAGGGTTAAACACGCCTGTTCCGTATAGTCCGCCGTTGGAACAAGCTTTTGCGCCTAGTGTCGACCGCATTGAGCAGTCCCTCGAAGGATGGTTAACCCAGGAGGTGTCGCTTACATGATCGGACTCAAATTGCCCAAGTTAGGGTCTACGATGGATGAAGGAATGATCGTGGCATGGCACGTTGCACCAGGGGATACGGTGCGAACCGGTGACGTGTTATATGAAGTGACGACTGATAAGGTTAACATGGACGTGGAAGCCGATAAGCCGCTCACAGTGGTCGAACTCCTCGTTCCCGTTGGATCGAGCGTTGCGGTCGGCGCGGAAGTTGCTCTCGTCGAAACGGATGAAGACCCGGCGGTAGATGTCCCTAACCTGGAAAGCTATAGTCGAACCGATGGGGGTAAAGGTAGAGTCGAAACATTTCACGATGAACCTCCAAAGACTGGACCCGTGTCTATTCGTTCCTTGGATGCAAGCATGGTGCGGGCTTCTCCAGCTTCCAGACAATTGGCACGCCAACTCGGTGTTGATCTCAACACGGTTGATGGAACCGGGCCACGCGGACGGATCACCCCGGGTGATGTGACTGCTCACCACAGAGCACATGCAGCCTCACCGGAAATAATTTCCCATGGACCAGAACTTCCTACGGCATGGAAGGGGCCACGCGCTGTCGTTGCGCAGCGCATGACACAGTCGGCTCAAATTCCTCAGGTCACGCTAACCATGGCGGTTGATATGCGGTCCGCCATCGCGGTCCGCCAACAATGGGTAAGTCAGGGTACCAAGATCTCTTTGATTGATTTGGTCTTGTTGGCCGTGGCCCGAATGTTGACTCGTGTGCCCACCTTAAACGGTTGGGCGGAGCATGGGCAGTTTGTGGCTGCATCGGCGGTCGATCTGGGATATGCCATAGATGTTCCCAACAAAGGGCTTTATGTGGTGACATTACCCGCAGCACAGGCACTTACCCTAGAGCAAATCGCAGAGGGGAGACGTCTGCGAACCGAACGCGTATTGCATGGGAAGGCAACTCTTGAGGACTTGGGAAAGCCCTCCTTTACCGTGTCTAATCTTGGCCCCATGGGTGTCGAAACGTTCAATCCGCTGTTGATGCCCCCTCAAGTGGGAATTTTGGGGGTCGGCACCGTGCGATCAACACCGACCGAGGACCGTCTGATGCCGTGACTTCCCCCTTAATTTTATAGAGTAATTTATGCTCGAAGAACAACACTGGATTGGGGTCCCGAATTGCTGACAGAAGTAATCCTCGCGCATC
>JAKAAL010000348.1 GCA_021802375.1 Bacillota bacterium
GCAACGTCTTTATCGAAAATGGGATATGGATCATTATCGTGGTCTTAGCGATGATCGTACCCATCGAAGCATTGCGAAACGCTTTAATCAATGCCTTTGGACAAATCACAAACAACTTGAACTCGATTCCGTAGATGGTAGCGTATTTATCGAACTAGCCTTAGTGTTGCCGATGATCATGATGGTAATATGGGGGAGTGTAGCGGTGTTTCAAGTCATGGAAGTCAACCTCGCCCTTAATGATGCAGCAGTTGTGGGCGTACAGGCCGAGATGGACGGAGCTAGTAGCGGTGCCGTGGAAGAGGATATTGACACCGCGTTGCAACAGGCGGGGATCAATCCGCGCGTTGTCTCCATCCAGTTACAGAGCGGGTCATCGCTAACCGACGTTCACTTGTCCACGTCGCTACAACTTCCGGTAGTCGGAGCCGTGACCATTTCGGCCACGCAACAAAGCTATGCAACGCCTTAAGGAGAGGTGGCTAAAAGATCGGCAAGGAAACGTCTTGATTCTGTCCGTGGTATGGATTGCAGTGATCGTCGCGGGCTGTTTGGCGACCGCCGATGTGGGTTCAGGGTTAGCGGTGCGCCTTCGTCTGTCAGGTGCTATGTCCGCTGCTGCAACGAGTTTGGAACAATCGATGCGCTATGCCGGGCCCACCCGGGACAGCGCAGTGACCTTTCAAGCGATAGTCCAACGAGATCTTGGCGACCAATTGACGTTTCGGCTAGCAAATTTTGACGTCCGTCGTGGAGGTCGGCTAGGATGGGAAGTGACCGCTACGGGGTACGTTCTCTGGCCAATAGTGGCTCTGGTCGGCAGTACTCACGACGTGGTTATAGCGGACCAGGTAGGCTCTTTATAAATAGCGGTACATCGACGACGTCCTAGTTCCCGGATGTGCCGCTTTCAGCCCTTGGTGCCCCAACCTGTCGTCGGCCATAGGGACTGATGTGCTGTGGCCAAGCACTCAGTGCGTCTTTCCCTATACCGGCGAAGGCTTTGGGGTTGGTTGGATGCCAGAAGATGCGAGTGCGTAGGGGACGAGATTCGCTCGGGCGCGACAAAGGTTCGAATCCCAAGTCCGAACGTTAGTCACGACCTATTTGCGACGCTGAATTACGGGCTGACAGCTCCTAGATTTTCACGGCTCGGACGACAGGACCTAATCTAGAACTCTGAACGAACGCAAGTAGGATAGCGCCAAAATTTGTCATCGCAGCCTCGGTTGTGGTCGCTTGTTTGCGTCGGGATAGCCGCATTGCCATGGGGGCACATCCCCATCTTAGCTACTCGCATTTGCTATAGTAGTAGCGGAAGAGGAGATGACGTGATGTTCTTGCGCCAGGTCCGGTTTATTGATTTTCCCAAGGGGTCCGGTTATCCGTTTGATCTCCCGGCCTTCCAGGGGGTGAAAACGATCAACTTCGAGCACTGTGTCACCTTCCTGGTCGGAGAAAATGGCAGCGGGAAGTCCATCCTGCTGGAGGCCATCGCTGTGCAAGCTGGGTTTAACGCGGAAGGAGGGTCTAGGGGGAATCGCTTCGCGACGGTGTCTGCCCATTTCGAGCTGTCCGATTACATCCAGCTAAGTTGGATGCCTAAAGTCACCGATGGTTTCTTTTTTCGAGCCGAAAGTTTTTTCACCTTCGCCACCTATATCGATGACCTAGAACCCTTGATTTCTGACCCGTATAGCGCTTATGGCGGCCGACCTCTTCACGAACAGTCCCATGGCGAGTCCTTTCTGAATCTATTCACGCATCGCTTAGGAAACCGACGACCCGCGCTATATCTTTTGGACGAACCGGAGGCGGCACTGTCGCCGTCCCGTCAACTAGCCTTCTTGCGAATCTTGCGTAACCACGAACAAATCGGACGATCGCAATTCATCATTGCGACTCACTCGCCCATAATTCTTGGCTATCCTGAAGCCGACTTGTTTACCTTTGATGATGGTCCGCTCCGCTACACTTTCTATCATGACACCGATCACTATCAGATCACCCGACAATTTCTTAACGCCCCGGAGCCGATACTGCGAGAATTATTCAAGGGCGAGTAAGCGTGTATCCCTGGCTCAGCCTTCCGCAGGATATTATGGGGCGGGAGGAGATATTTGAAGTCTTGTCCGAACCCTTGGCGTGGTCTAACGTCTCGTCGGCTAGGGTCTCGGCAGCGAGCTGGGGGTAACTCTAGGCTAGTAGCAAGAACGGGGCCCCTCGGTGAGCGCACGACGAACATGGTCAATGCTGCTGACACCGTTTGTTTTTCGTAGCTCGACAAAAGGCCAAATGCTTTTGCCCCGGCTGCGCCACGAAGTGGGCTCCGAACCAATGGCTCGCTCTGGGTTGGCCTAGCAGGTTTCGTTGGAGCGATTGGCGAAGTGTACCGCGAACCGCTAACCATGCAGACGAACTTCGGCGGTCACAGTTGAGCGCCAGAGTCGAATCCAAGCTCCATCCAAAACCGCTGACAGTGTCGAAAGTTGTGGAAATGCCGTTTACGAATTCGCCGGGCTTTGCCTACATGCTTAGCCTCAAAGGAGCCGCCGTTTCATGCAAACGATTAACATCGGAGATGTGTCCATTGTGTACTCCGTAGAACAGCGGCCACGCCGAAAGTATGTGGCCATAGAAATTGTCGCCCACAATCAGATTAACGTCCTCATTCCGCCATCATTCGATCACCTCGAGGTAGAATCCTGGCTCCGCCGAGAGGCTGGGTGGGTGTTAAAGCAACTGCACACGCAGTCTCCAACGGGCATCCTACCGGCAAAACACTTCGCGAATGGAGAACAGTTTTGGTTCCAAGGGAATCTCTTTCCGCTGGCTATCGCTTATCAGCCGGTATCCACCGCTCTGGTGGAGTTGGGAAACGCCCAACTCCACGTGGTGTTGCCTTCGGACTTTCGATTGAATCCGTCAAACGAGCCTATTCGCCGTGCCTTAATCACCTGGTATGCGGAACAGGCGCGAGAACAGTTGCCGGAACGAATCGAAGCATTCGGACCCATTGTGGGAGCATGGCCCACTCGCCTAAAAATTTCTGACTATAAGTCGCGTTGGGGCTCGTGCAGTCATGATGGTACCATCGCTTTCAACTGGCGCATCATTCAAGCTCCTTTGTTCGCCATGGATTATGTTGTGGTTCACGAACTGACGCATCGGATCCATCACGGTCACGGTCCCGCGTTTCATGCGGCAATTCAGGCAATTCTTCCCAATGCGGCCGAACGTCGGCAGTGGTTCAAGCAGCATGCTCCAGATCTTCGCTGGTAGCCGCATGCGGGGCTAGGACAAACTCAGGCCCCTAAGCCGACTCGGACCACATTCTGATAGGTCGGCGTCCCAACGATATCCTTCTAATCGTTGCCCGGATTTCTCGCCGAACAGTTCCGCGAGAAAACAACGAATGGGGGTAGGAAGACGGGAGAGGGCCCACTCCGTCGTTGAATGTTGTGGCCGTCAGGGTGCGAAATCGCGGAAGACCGAGGGCCGAAAAATTTACGGCCCCGACTTGCTCTTCAGCCGAGGGTCGACCGGCTGACTTTCCAAGGCCAAAATAGCGTGGCCACACTCATGTACACGGCGGAGGGTTCATGTTGGACGAAGCGATGCAGTCCTTCCACGCCCAAAGCGAATTCTCGGATCGCCGGCGACTGTTTCGTCGCTAAGCCACGGTGCCTAAGCCGGTCAAGATTAGCGTCCACGCTGTAATCAGGGCCATAAATGATGTGTAGGTATTGTCGACCCCGTACTTTGATGGCCGGTTGGATGATGCGTCCGCGGTCGTTTCTCGACAAAAAGTGCAACGGCTTGACCACGATGCCTTCGCCGCCCAGTCGGGTCACTTCTTCCCACCACTGGACCGCGTCCGTCCGGCTGGCAGTATCGTCCAGTTGCCAATGACGTTGCGGGGTCTCTTGGAACAGAGACTGGTCGGATGAAAAGTGAGTCTGAATCCGGTCCAGATGCCATCCGTGCGTTTGATTGGCATGGACGGCTCCTTCCGACGCCAAGAGGTGCAAAGGGGCTAATCTTAGACCTTCGATATTGTCCACGGGCCAAGAGTACCTTCGATACACGTCGATAAACTGTTGCAGGCGTTCACGCCGACCCAAAATATTGGCCCGGAGGTCGGATGCCTTTTCGACACCCCGTCGTTCAGCCTGATTTAGAGCGTTGTCTGCAGCGGCCAACGCCACCGCTCCGACGCGACCAACGGCCGCATATTGATTCATAATCAGAGGTTGGGCTTTTAGCGACCAGGGCATTAACTCGGAGTCCAAAAGCACCCAATCCGACTGCAATTGGGCATATAGGCCCGAGTCATGAAGCGCTCGACCCACTCGTGCAAGCAACTCTTGTTCTCTTTTCGGGTCTTCAAAGAAAGGACGTCCGCTCCGGGTATAGACAACGCCCATACTGCCTGGGCCGACCCCGAACCGCCGTTGGGCCGCATTTTCGTGTTGACACACAATCATCATCGCGCGCGAACCCATGTGTTTTTCTTCGCAGACGACCTCTCTCAGACCCTCTGGTTGAAAGTAGGCGAAAGCCTGTTCCGGATGCTCCAGTGTCTTGGGCAGAAGACTGGTGGCGGCAGGCGACAGGGTCGGAGGAAGATAAATGAGCCAATGCGGGTCTACCGCAAAGCGGCGTAACCCTTCTAAGGCAGCGGGACTGTTCTCTTCGAGTATGCTGATATGACCGAGCAATTCGGTGGCAACGCGACGGCGGCCAGTCACGTCGTCCAGGTCCAGCACCTCCTCAGATTCTTGCTGAACGCTCGGGGCCGAAATCGACCGGTGTCCAATCGGAGGGATCGGATCGTAATAGGTTTGAAACGCCGAAACTTCAACTAATGTTTTCTCGGGATACCGCAGCGCAGTGAGCGCTCCACCAAAAACACAACCCGTGTCGACATCGATGGTATGGTTCAGCCATTCGGGTTGAGGCACGGGCGTATGGCCATAAACGACCATGGCCTGGCCTCGGTAGTCGCTGGCCCAATTGTAACGAACTGGTAGTCCAAACTCATCCGTCTCGCCGGTGGTTTCCCCATACAAAGCAAAGTCGCGCACCTTGGCCGATCCTCGTCCGTGCATCGTTTCAGGCAACCCGGCGTGAGCCACCACCAGCTTTCCGTCGTCAAGCACGAAATGATTGACCAAACTCTGTAAGAAGTCTTGCACTTTTTGTTGAAACTCGGGAGACTTTGCAGCCATCGGCTCCAAGCTCTCCTGAAGGCCGTGGGACACCGTAACTTTCTGGCCTTTAAGCTTTTTTAAACGGTTAGATTCATGATTACCGGGCAGGCACAGCGCCGCCCCGTCACTCACGGCCCCCATGACTAAACCCAACACTTCAGCCACTTTCGGCCCGCGATCGACTAAATCTCCCAAAAATACCAGCTTTCGCCCCTGGGGGTGGTGAACGTGGTACGTGTGCGACCCATCCAGGGATACCTAATATCCCAACTTTTCCATTAACGCAATCAATTCGTCATAGCATCCATGAACATCCTCGATGATGTCGCCGCCATTG
>JAKAAL010000349.1 GCA_021802375.1 Bacillota bacterium
CCGGCGTTGCGACGTGACACTCCAAGGAGCAGCGCTTATTTGTCTCGAGCCCCTCTCACCATGTCCAATATTGCCTGTCCGGTCAGATCCTGCGGGGAAATAAAGGGGAAGCCCAGCTCGGCGGCGGTCTCACGAAACTCTGTATCGAATCCTGTACAGATGACCAAAGCCAGGGGAACCTGTCGACGTATGCTGGCCGCCAACTGAAAGCCATTAATCTCGCTGAGCGTCAAGTCAACCAGCACCACATCCTCCGAAGCCAGTTCCAGCGCTGGGACGATCCGAGTGACTTCGACCGGACGGATCATGACCTGCGGATGCTGGAGCAATCGGGCGTAAGCCTCGTACATTGCCGGCGAGGCGGCGATGACAGACAGATGAATGGTGTCAAGAGAATGCAGTTGAGCCATGGCCTCCTCCAACTTCGCTGAACCGAGTTTCTTTCCCTATTTTCCGGCAAAAGTGGGACGAAGGCCATTCTTTTAAAGATGTTTTCCCTGACAGCCCAAAGGAGGGCCCGTAGGCCCCCCTCTGATTTTTGTCACGGGTTACTTCAAGGTGATAGCTCCACTGCTCTGCGAGTTGTTGTCTGCTTGTTGGGCATTCAGTTGAATCGCGAAGCTTCCGGACGTGTTCTGGTATGCATTGTTGGCAGCGTAGGGCAACGTTACGGAGACCGTCAAAGTCTCGGACTGCTTCGGATTGATTTCAATCCACTGCGAGCTTGTTAGGGGGTTTTCGTCGTACGCACCGTTAATCAACGTAACCGATTCGGATGATGGGGATGTTTCAGTACCCGTAATCGTTACTGTGGCGGGATTGTAATTGCTCAAAGTGCCGCCCCAGCCCGCGAATTGCGTGTTTTGGAAAAGAAGGCCGGAGGGCTTTACCGTGACGTCATAGAGTTCTGGCAAGGTGCCCGTGTTGGTCACAGTCAAGGTTTTCGTCCATGTGTCGCCAGGAGCCATGTTCGTAATCTTGTCGTAACTCATAGACGTGCTTCCATTGTAGCTTTCCGTCGACTCCACATATCCAACACCCCCAGAGGCGCCAATGCCCAAGTGACCAGCTTGGAAGGTGTTGTTCCCAGCCGCATCTTGTCCGTTAGTTGTAAAGTTTGCAAAGCTGGAAGCTCCCATAATTCCCAGCATTGCCGCCACGCCGACTCCGGCGCTCACTAATTTCAATGTCCGTGTCATCTCAATTTACCTCCTTATAATCCCCCATTGGGGTTCTTCATTGGACTCCCCCGCAGCTTCCCTACTTTGAACCGCCGCCTCCATTGGTGGCGGGAAGGCTCGGACTCGTGGAGGGAACTGGGTTCGTAGTGGATTGCTCTGGATTGTCTGACGGTGCAGTGGAGTTCTGGCTCTGCTTGGACGGCAGATCCTTTTGCGGCTTTTTCACGGTAATTTGTGTTGACGCCGTCTCGGTGAAGTTCGCCAGTTGCACGGTCACCGTGACGGTGTATGAGCCCGGCCTGAGGTGGGACAAGCCCCCAAGGGTCAAGAATTCACTCTGACCCGGGGCCAATGTGCCGACAACCCCGCCGAGCAACACGCCCGAAACCCCGGAGATTTGAACGATCGGGGAATAGGACTCCGAGCCATCATTGGTCAAGCTGCCCAGAGCTATAGGCTGACCGACACCGCTTTTAGCCTTTCCGGGGTCGGGCGCCTCAATCGAATTCAGGGTAAGAGGCAGCACCTGCGCCAAAGAGATGGCCTGAGCCGTGCCTTGGGCTGTCGCCGTGGCCGTGAAGCCTGCCATGGAGGACCCGGCTCCACCGGCGAGAAGAATCGCCCCTGCAACCGGTGCCACAATCCACGCCTGTCTCTTCATGCTTCCCGCTTCTCCTTTACGGGCTCATCCTTCATGACCCATTTCACTATCAGAGAGATGCCCACAATCGCGGCCAGCATGGTCAATAGCCACTGCCAACGGTTTTGAATAAAGGAAACCGCGTAGCCGAGGTAGGGAATCTCTCCTTGGTAGATGCCAATGATATTTTTTTCTGGGGTCAGGAATGGGTCTTTCACCGGATTGGCGTCACCCTTGGTTTGGATTTCGTGTTTCTGGGGGTAAACCGCGACAATGCGGTGGGTCATGACCTCCTCCGGCTGGGTCGGATTGTGGAAGGTCACAATTTCACCGCGATGAAACACCGGATGAGCCGGTGTTGGCAAGTCGACAATCAGCGACCCAATGTCAAAGGTTCCGGTCATGCTGCCGGATCGCACCACATAGCTTTGCGGAAGCCCTGGCACTCCGAGGTGGCCCAAGTCCACCGTTATCATGGAAGCTGCCATGAAGCCTCCTATCGTCCACGCCGCGATCCGACCAGCAGTTTTGGCTGGTGACCTCCGGTGGGCCCGTCGTTCGGCTCTCGTCACGGATATGACCTCCTTCTTTCCGATTCCATGGCGAGAGTACCGCGGATTGGGAAAGTCTCCCATCGCCCATTTTGGGTGAATGCAAGCACTCACCCGTCCACATCCGCAACCCTGCACCAAACCGGCCCACCAAGCCCCTCCCAGCCTTGGGAACTGCGCGCAGGGTGAACCCTCCGGTCCATTTCTCACCCCAAGGGTTATGGGTGATTCCGCATAGGAGCCATGCAAAGAGGAGAAAAGGCTCCCCTCGAGGGAAGCCTTTAGACGGATTGAGATTCAGTTTCCCACCGGTTCGCTGGCCTTTTCACTCCTCATATATCATCTTCACGGTCATGCCGCCATCCACCATAAGGTTAGCTCCCGTAATAAACCCGGAACGCGGCGAGGCTAGGAAGAGCGCCGCTTCGGCCACATCCTCCGGAGTACCTACCCGCCCCGCCGGATGCTGGCGATGGTCCCCTTCGGTCAGATGCACCGTCTTCTGGCGGTCGCGCTTCTGATATTGAGACACTTCAATCCACCCGGGGCTGATGGCATTCACACGCACGCGGGGGCCCAAGGTGATGGCCAACGAATGGGTCAGGGCGACAATGCCGCCTTTGCTTGCGGAATAAGGCTCCGTATTGGCCTCGGACATGAAGGCCCGTGTCGAGGCGATGTTGACAATCGCGCCACCCTCCGGGTTTTTCGCCAACGCTTCGCTGCAATACTTCGCCATCATATAGGGGCCGCGCAAGTTGACGGCAATGACTCGATCCCACTCCGCCATGCTGCGGGTGGCGAGCGTCCCCGATGGGCCGATGCCGGCATTGTTCACCAAGACATGAATTCCGCCCCACATGGCCAGCGTCTTTTCGACGCAACGCTGCACAGCGGACTCTTCGGCCACGTCGGTGGGAATGCTGTACGCCTGCAGTCCCTCTGTGGTAAGCGTTGCGACAAGCTCGTGAGCCGCCTCTTCATCCACATCGGCGATCGCAATCTTGCTGCCGCGACGGGCAAATGCGGTTGATATTGCCATGCCGATGCCTTGCGCGCCTCCCGTAACCAGGACCACCTTGTCCGTAAATTCTCCCATGCGCGCACCATCCTATCGTACTGTGATATGGGGCTATTGTAGGGAGTTCCGGCGGCGGAAAGCAACTCATACAGAACCACCCTCGGAGCGTCCGAGGGTGGCGCCGACAATCGCTATTTGGAGGAAATCCACCAGTAGTTGAATTGCGGCATCCCAGTGGCCGCATTGTAGTACTGTTGCACATCGTGCACCGTAGGCAAGGCCACCACCAAGGTCGCTGGGTTGTTGTTCCACAAGAACGGCAGTTGGCTAGACGTATAGTCGGCATACCGATAGAAAGTTTTGATGCTTTGCTGGTTTGTCGGATACGGTTGATGAGTCGCCTGAATCAGGGAATCCTCTTCCGCGTTGGAGTAGCCGTAACCGGAAGGCGCGTTGGTGGCAAAAAGCTGGCCGCCTGACGGATACCAGCCCGGCCCGTCATAGAGCCAACCGGTGCCTGTGGCAATCTGCCAACTGTTCGGTGCCTTGCGGTTGCTGACAATGCCGATGAGCGTGCTGAACGGCTGGCCCTTCAGCGTCACCACAATGCCCTCCTTGGCCCAGTCGGTTTGCATCAACTCGGCCGCTGCGGTGGCCGCCGCACTCCCCGTAGCATAGAGCATTTGAAACTTAAGCTGCTGGCCATTCTTGGTCATCACCCCATTGACCTCATGCCAACCATGGCTTTCAAGGAGCTTCTTCGCCGCCTGGATGCTGTAGGGATAGGGATTCTTGAAGTTGGGATCCAGGAATTGAGTCTTGGGTGTGCTGGAAATTGGGCCATACTGCGCCGGGGCGTAGCCGTGATAGATATCCGTATTGATGGCCGGTTGGTCGATACCCATCTGCATGGCTTGCCGGATATAGAGCTTGTCAAAGATGGGGGCCGTGTTGCTGCCGGGATACATGTTAAGGTCGGTGTAAAACATGCCAAAGGGATAGGCGGCAAAGATCTTGTCGCCGTTGGAGGTCAATTGTCCCTTGGCGCCATATTCGCTGAGGTCGAGGTATCCCACATCCACGGCACCGGTCCGCAACCCGGCAAATTCCGATGAGTTGGACCCTTGGAAGGCAAACACAAAACGGTTGACGACCGATTTGTGTCCCGAATATTGGGGATTCGGCACCAAGACCCACTCTTGGTTGGACACCGCCTTTTGGAGCTTGAACGGCCCGTCTACAACATTGTCGATGGCCGGGTTTGTCCCCTGGGAGCCAAGATATTTGACCTCGTTCATGATGTTCTTATGAATGTCCCACACGCTGGACGGCATGGGAACCAACTGGATCAGCCCGTTGTAGATGAACCACTGTTGGTTGGCCGGTTTGTCCAGCGTGAAAGTCAGTTCGTAGGGATTGTTCTGGACGACGCTCTGGATGCCATTCGGAATGTCTCCAGTGCCGGCCCCAACGAAGGGCCAAGGGGCTGGCGCGTTGGTGGCAGAGGCGGCCTTCACCACATTCCAGGTAAAGAGCACGTCCTTGGCGGTTACCGGCTGACCGTTGGACCAGTGCCACTTCTTGTTCAGATAGACATGATAGACGGTGCCCTGCTTGTTATACGTAATCTTCCGGGCAATCGACGACTTCCAGTCAATTTGATACTGGTTGTTGATCCAGATGAGGGGCTTATACAGCATGTTCAACAGCTGGGTGTTGTAGACGGAGTCGAACGCTGCGGTCGTCACCGGGAGATACCAGTTGATGTTGGTTTGAGGCGGAAGCGCAAAAATGATGGTGCCACCCTTTTGCACGCCTGTGGCTCCACTAGCGGGGGGATTCGTGGTGGCAGCGCCGCATCCGGCAGCGACCGTCGCAATCCCCACCGTGAGTGCAACCGATGCCAGCACCGTCGCTCGTTTCGTCATGTCGAACCTCCTTCCATGGGCTGTCTGAGATCCCTTCTAGCAAATCATCCCTAGATTCGCCGTTCTTCCATAAATTTCCTTCTAAGGGATGCTGTTTTGCTACAGTTTAGTTCAGGGAAAGGACGTCTGATACCACCGCATTCAGCCCCCACCAGACGTTTCCCATGGTGCAGCGCGCCCACATCGCCATGCGACGTGGCGGCGT
>JAKAAL010000350.1 GCA_021802375.1 Bacillota bacterium
CAATTCGTGATGGCTCGCAATTCGTGGGGGAAGAACTCGGGACAGCAAGGGAATTTTACGCTGCCGTTTGCCTATTTCAACAGTGCTCGGACATTTCTCAGTGCGCGAGCTTATTATCTCTGAAGGAAGGATGCGATCATGCAAATACCGCAAGCCGATTGGCTCCGCACGATAGATGTCTCGCAATTCAACAATGGCGGCCAACCGATTGATTGGCTGAGTGTTGTGCCACATTTGCCCCCCCTGCGGATCGGGCGCGTCATTGTGCGGTCATCCTATGGATCCGGCTATATCGATCCGCAATTTGCCGCCAACTGGCAAGCTCTGAAATCGCTCAAAGTGCCCGTCGGCGTCTATCATGCCGCCATGCCCGGCGCATCGCCCAATTTGTATGCCCATGCCCAAGCGCAAGCCGCCTTCTTTTTGGAGGCTGTCGGAAAGGTGGGGGGCATCCAAGGAACGGACTGGCCGATTCTGGATCTGGAAAATACGGGCGGCCTGACCCCGGATCAACTCGCGCTCTGGGCACAGCATTGGATTGGCTGCGTGAATGCCGCCGTCAAAAATCCGAAGAATCCCGTCCTCTTTTATTCGTACAGCGCTTTTATTGCCCAGCATCTGGGCCTGTATGCCACGGTAGCCCATACCCCTTTGTGGCTGGCGGCCTATCCCGCCGGAGCCAGTTTACCGACCACGGCCCCGGCCAACGTGGGGGGATGGACACAATATTTTGGGTGGCAGTATACCGATGCCGCGCAGATTCCGGGGATTACGGGAGCCGTGGACGAATCGGTGTTTGCGATTTCGATTGTAGATAGCTCACCGGTTATCCCGGATCCCGAGCCGGATCCCGTCATTCATACCTTGCAATCCGAAGTAAAGACCTTGGAAACCAAAATCGCCGCCGCGCAAAAAGCGCTGCAATAGAAAGGGGATTGACTGACCGATGACTTTTTATCTGATGGCTCGCGATGCCGCCGTCGCCGTGGCCCCGTTCGCGCTCGCGGCGGCCACCGCGCTGCTCGGCAAAGGTGCCCAATATGCCCTCCATGCCGTCAACGGCATCAAAAATCAAGCCATGCGCAACGCCCTCGATTGGGCGATTAATCAAGCGCATACCTTAGCCCAAGAGGCGGTCGTGGCCGCAAACCAAACGGCCGTCAACGGCTTAAAAGCGTCGGGCGCATGGTCCGCCACCGAAGCCCATACCATTTTCCAGAATGTGCTGGCGACCATAGAAGCCAATCTAACCCAAGACGCCCGCACTATTTTGACCCAAGCGTTGCCGGATTTGCCCGCGTTCTTAGGCACCCTCATTGAACAACAGGTCGCAACGGCTCCGAACAAAACGTCTGCCGCCAAAACGTCGGCTTCGCCGGCCTCCTAATAGACGAGAAACAATCCCCTCATCTGCGGATGGGGGGATTTTGCTGTCTCCTTTTACCTGAATGTTTCCAATCAGTTAGCCTAAGGCGTCAAAAACCTGGTCGAAGATATCATTCACGTCATACCACTCGTCATAGATATAGACACGATATACCCGACCGTCGCTCCGATTTTTAATCACAAAATCGGAACTCCAGTCTTTCGGCGCATACATGCGATGGTCCTCAAGATTTTCTAAAATTTCCCAATCACCCCGGATATACCCGACAAATTCATGGTCAAACTCTGCGGGGACCGTTGTAAGCGGTTTAATCTCCATCATGATTTTTTCTCCTCCTTTTTCGTGTGCGATTTCAAGGTGAGTCCGTTCATAAAGTAGACCTCCTCGTTTTGATCATTTCTCGCTTCACCTCAGTAAGCCACCAATCTTTGGGTAGCTCGCTCAGTTTGTGACGACGCAGCACGTCACAAACCACTTGTTCTAGTGTTCCTATTAACACATCGTCTTTCGAGACGTTGTCCGTTTCGAGTGCCCAAGCCTGGCACCCGTTTTCCAGAGCATGCACAATGTCCACCGGAAAATAAGTATGAAATGGCAAAATGTACTCAGGCTCTTCCAATCCGAGTTCAATTAGCTTGAGATGAGGTAGTCTGCTGCTCATCATTTTTCCTCCTTCTTTAAACTACGTTGCATCTGTAAATAGACCACCAACGCTTCTTCGACCAACCGACGCAAGGGCACGTCACGGGTCCGGGCTAGCTCATCCAAGTCTTTCTTGATTTGCGGGTCCAGCCGTGTGCTGAACCCAATCGTTTCTTGGTTTTTCATCGCAGGATTCCTCCTATTTGTACCAATGAATCAATTTGTTCTGAACTAAGGCCATCGCTTGTTCCTCAGCCCACGGAATCACTTCTTCTTGCTCAAATTCTTGATACTCGGCCTCGGTGGTAAGATATTGCGGATGGCACGAGGGCACCTCTTCGGGATCGTAATCGGTTGTTTTGTAGGCTGTTCCCGAGGTGCGGATTTGGGCTATCGTCAATTCGGTGCCTGCGGCTAATTTCCAATACAAAGATTTCTGATTTTTTACCCGGCGAAACCCCTTTTGTTCGAGTGCTTGCCCCGGAATACTGCGGGCTTGCGCGGTTCTGTTTGTCATCTTGATTCCCTCCTCTTATTTTCTCTACCATCTATAGTTTATTTCATGCTTGCTAGCAATACAATAGTACTAATGTACTATCTTTAACGTCCGGGGGAAGAAAGAAGGGAGCGCCCCGGGTGATCGGGATTTGGCCCCATTTGGCCCCCAACGACGCCGATTCATGCGTCAGAAGAGGTCAGCAGGCGTCATAGGGCTTCAGCAAAATGACGGATTCATGCGGGTTTTGACGCTGCCGGAATCCGGTCGACGACCGGATCGCGAAAATCGCACTCTAGAGGTCAGGGGTTCGACTCCCCTCGTCTCCACCATATGAAACCCGCACAGCAGAACGGCTGGCGGGTTTCTTCTATCCAATACAACGCAGAGGACGGCGGAGGATGGCCCCATTTTGGCCCCCGATTTCAGGGGGCTGGGGATTCGAAAGAGGACATCTGCTGGAGGGCTTGTGCCTGATCAGAGAGATCCGAATGTACATATAATTGCAGAGTAAAGGCCACGTTGGTATGGCCGAGCCGATCCGCAATGACTTTCGGATTGACCCCAGCTTGAGCCAACCACGTCGCATGGGTATGTCGCAAATCATGAAAGCGAATGCGTTTCACCCCGGCTTGACTAATGAGCCGATCCAGCAGCTTTTCCAGATAGCGGGGGAAGATCAGGTGTCCTTGCATGGTACTGACAATGAGATCCGTGGCCTCACCACCCCGTGCTAACCGTTCCACTTTTTGGGCATGTTGCCGCATTTTTAAGATGCGTAGGATCTGATCGTCAGTCACGACAATGATGCGGGCGCTTCGGTCACTTTTGGGCCGCGCAATGTGCGGACGACTCGATCCCGCCCGAATCCCGGCTTGCCGGATGGTGAGGGTTTTCGCCTGCCAGTCCACATCTTGCCACCGCAGTCCCAGCACTTCGCCCAACCGCAAGCCACCAAACAAAGCCAACCGAAACGCACACGCTAACCGATGGGCATCACTCACGGCTAAAAACTGCCGGGCTTCCTCCGGGGTCCACCACCGGATCTCCTTTTTATGCCGAGGGGGAGCCTTCGTCACCGCCACCGGATTCGCCGCCAGCAGTTGCCAGCGGACAGCGGCTTGCAACGCCAGATTGAGCACCGTCCGATTTTTGGCGACGGTACTGGCACTGAGCGTCCCCGGCTTGCCGTCTTGCCGGGGCTGAGTACTCCAGTGCCGAATCGCGTCTTGGATATGCAACGGCGTCAATTGACGCAACAGCACCGACCCTAATGCCGGGCGAATATACCGCCGCAATTGGCTTTGATAATCGGCTTGCGTGCCGGGGGCCAGTTGCCCCCCGACTTGCTCCCACCAGCGATCCAGATAGGCATCCACGGTGAGCGTGTCCAAGGCCCAGGCATCCCCCGGCTGTCCTTCGATTTGCGCTTGAATGAGTCGCCAGCGGGCTTCGGCAGCTTTTTTGTTGCCATGAAACGTTTCGGTGCGCTGGCGGCGCTGGCCGTGATCATCCCGGCCCAATTCCCAACGTAGCTGCCAGCTGTTTTTGCCGCGATTACGCAAGCGCATAGATCATCATCCTTTATATATGCCGTTAGGAGTTTTTTTGATGGAGCGGACACGCACCGAGCCGCAGCACTTCGGCCATTACGGGCGAGGAGGCCACCGGATCTGCCGTGGTCCACAGCGTGCCGTCTTCGAGAATATACACGCCGTGGGGGTCCGTGGCCCGGTTCACCCGGCGACACGGCACTAACGCATGGAGCGATCCCTGCTGAATTTTCACTAATAATTCCACCCGATCCCTCGTCGGCTGCCGCAAAACCAACGTCCCCACAGTCTGACCATCGGCCAGCACGGGAACGAGGGTTTCGACGATTTGCACCCGATCCGACACAGACGGACTCGGTAAGGCGGGATGTCTGCGATCATCCGATGAGCGATTTTTACGCTTGGGCATGAGGCTGATCCGGCTCTGGCTCATCGGCAGAGCGGGCGGAATGTGGGAGCAACGGCGCTTCGGACCGCGCTTCTTCCAGCGCGAGTCGCGTATTTTCTTGGGCTAATAATAACGCCTGGGCATTTTTCGCTTCCACCTGTTGGATACGCATTTGTTCGTTAGCGAGGCGCATTCGTTCATTGGCCAGAAGGTCTTGGACATTTTGCGTTAATTGCGCGACCAGCGTTTCCCAATGGATCGGAGCGGACATGGAGACGGACCCTTCTTTCGGTGAGAGTACGGAAGGAAACGGGGTTAGGTCAGGGTCATTCGACGCAGATGGATGGTCCTCGATAAGAGCCGTCACGGGAATCGTCAGCGCGGCGGCAATCGCCTGAAGCGCATACAGCCGAGGCTCCCGGTCTTCCCCGCTTTCATAGCGGGTAATCGTGCCGGCCGCAAGATTGGCGGCACGCGCCAGTTGTTTTTGCGTTAACCCGCGCTGCTCGCGGTAATAGCGGATGCGGAAACCGATTTCGGGCTTATCCATTTGGCAACATTCCTCCCACATCTGAGTATAAAACCCTCCATTGGGACAATCAAGAAAAGTGATCAAAGTGTGAATGCGCTCTTGACTGTGCGCCGAAGTGTGATATAATAACCACACATCGGAGACGCAATGTAACCGATGTATGTACAAGAAAGGAAGGCTTTTTATGCCGATTCGCATGACCATGAAACTTCGACGCATAAGTCTAGGGTTGACGCAGGCTCAAGTTGCCGCCCAACTCGGCGTAGCCACCGCGACGGTGCATCGGTGGGAAACCGGCCAACGCACCCCTGGAATTCGGCAAGCTATGCGCTTGGCGCAGCTGTTGGATTATCCAGTGACCGAATTGTTTCCGCTCACCGATCCACAGCCCTCTTTATTGACCTCTTTATTGACCATACTGCAAGACCCCCCCGATGGATTATCTGTCGGTGGGAAAAGAAAGGATGGGTAACATGACCGATCAGAAAATCGTCCCCTTGCGCCACCCCACCCGCTCACCCGCT
>JAKAAL010000351.1 GCA_021802375.1 Bacillota bacterium
GCTGGCACGTGCACTGGGTACGGTCATCGGAGCCGCGCGGACTGGTATTGGGGCCCCCACGGGTTCTTCTGTTTAACCATGTGCATTTGCCGCCTGAATCGCTTCGGCAAGCTTGCCAAGCACGCTCTTTCGTGCTATCATTCTTCGACACCAGAGCATTTCAGGGAGGTTTGGATCCGTGGCATTTCGATGTGAAATTTGCGACAAGCACACCGTGTACGGCAATAATGTTAGCCACTCGCACCACAAGACCCGCAGGGTCTGGCGGCCCAACATTCAGCATGTGCGTGCCCGGGTGAATGGCAAAACAAAACGCATTTACGTCTGTACGCGTTGTTTGCGTTCGGGCAAAGTAGATCGCGCCCTTTAGTCCTGAAGATCAACGTTTTAGTGCCTGTGTTCTCCTGTCGCCGAGCGTCAGAGAGGAACGGCACTTTTTTATGAGCTCGTGCGGGTTCTAGTTTTTCATCCACTCCTGCAGTTCCCTCTTGGAAAATTGATACGGTGTCCGACAATAGTTGCAAATCACCTCCGCGCCGCCTTCCTCGATTAACCTGTTTAGCTCTTCGGAAGGCAGACTTTGGAGAATGGCTTGGCTGTAACTTCGACTGCATTGGCCGCGAATCTCCAGCGACTGCGGTTCGAATAGGCTCACCGGCTGCGGCAGCACCGAGCGTAACAAATCCTCCGCTGATTCGCCTTCCGCCAAGCGGTGACTCAGATGGGAGAGCTCAGAGAATCTTTCGGCCACCCCCTCCACCACTTCTTCGCTGCCGGGCAGGGCTTGTACCACTAAGCCTCCTGAAGCGGCCACCAAGCCATTAATTCCCACCAATACCCCAACTGCCACCGCTGAGGTCACTTGTTCCGATTCCAGATAGTATCTCATCAGGTCCTCGCCGATTTCTCCCGAAACCAGTGCCGTGCGGCTCTCCCAAAAGTGACCCTCACCATCTTCACGGCGCACGCGAAAAAACCCGTCCTGACCCACGCCTTGTCCCACCGCTAATTTTCCATCGGCTCGCAAATCCAGCTGGATTTCGGGATGATCGACGCGCGCTCGCAGAAATTCGCCAGCACACTCGGCGCTGACCCGTCCAAGCGGGCCCCCTCCCTCAATGTCCACGATGAGGCGGCCTTGCGACTTAAAGTCAGCGGCCAAAAGTGCGGCCGCACTCATCGCCCGCCCCATGGCGGCAGCGGCCAATGGAGCCGCCCGGTGCGCCTCTTGGGCACTCCGAGCGGAGAGCGTCGTGTGAGTGGCTATCGCCCTCAAAGTCCCTGCCGCTGCCGTTGCTCGTATTCGGTAATCCAAGCCCACTCACCTCAAGCTATTTTTTGTCGCGCACCCATAACCCCAGGAAAACCTGAAGAAACCTGCCGACCACGCGCGGAACCTTAACCACCTGCACCCGCATCGACCTCGCCCCTTTCGCTTTGGCTTGCTGGCTACCGCTGAGAAACTAGATGCCATCCCGCCCAGATTAATCCGGCGCCGATTAGGATGGGGCCCAACCCTGACCAAACCAACCACAGGCCCACACCTAGTGGCCATATCCAGAGCGGAAGAATCTTGATAATTAAAAGCACTCCACCCAGCCCAAGTCCCACTCCAATGAAGCGCTGACTGCGCAATCTTTTCGGCGACCGCCACGTCCGATCCAGAAGATGCATCCTTTCACCTCCCACACACTCCGACCACCACGGCGAACACTCCCCATGGTACGGTCTTCTTGGGAAAAGGTGACGCAAGCTTAAGCCCCTTCAGGCTTGCCTCAGTTCACGAATGGCAGTCCCTGGATCCTCCGCTTTGAATATCGCCGTGCCCGCCACCAACACTTCGGCTCCAGCCTGCTTCATCAGCCCTGCCGTCTTCTGGTTGATACCCCCATCGACCTGGATCAGTGGACGATCGCGATCCCCCCTAAGATCCTTAAGCCGCCTGACTTTTTCTAACGAGCGCGGCCAAAATGACTGTCCGCCAAATCCAGGATTCACGCTCATGACCAAGACGAGGTCTAATTCCTCCAAAACGTCCTGTAACATGTCTACCGGCGTGGCCGGATTGATGGCTACCCCGGCCAACGCCCCGCTCTCGTGGATTTGAGACACTACCCGTTCTAAATGCGGACACGCTTCATAATGTACGGTAAGACTATCGGCCCCCGCTAGGCGAAACGCCTCGACATAGCGTTCGGGTTCCACGATCATCATATGCACGTCAAGGGGCAAGTCAGTCTTGTGGCGTACGGCTTCGACCACCATCGGGCCCATAGTAATATTTGGCACAAACCGTCCATCCATGATATCTAAATGCAACCAATCGGCCTCTTGGGCCACCGAGGCCACGGAGCCAGCTAAGTAGCTAAAGTCTGCGGCCAAAAGGCTAGGCGCTATCCGAATTGCGCTCACCGAACTCCTCCTCGTCTGCACCAAGTTAGAATTGGATTCTACCCTGATCCTCTAACATACTGACATAGTGTTGATAACGGTAGTGGTCTATGTTGCCTGCCTGGATGGCCTCTAGCACCCCACACCCAGGCTCCTTAAGATGCCGACAATCCGTATAGCGACAGTGATACATGGAAAACTCAGGGAAAGCCCGCGCCAGATCCCGTGCGTCCTTTACTTCTAATCTAAGCGAAGTATACCCCGGAGCATCGGCTAGCCAAAAGTTTCGCACGCGAAAAAGACTAACTCGGCGAGTGGTCTCTTTGCCACGTCCGCCTCGGCTCAATCCCTGAACGGCAAAACTGGCTTGCGGAATGGTGGTGGCCAAGAGCGTGGACTTGCCGACTCCGCTTTCCCCAACCAAGACCCATGTTCCCTGCCGAGGAGCGTCGAGCATGGGCTTCAAGCCTTGGCCACTCTGAGATGAAATCGTCCACAACGGATACCCCGCCCGCCCGTAGGTCAGACTCATGGAGCGAATTTCTTCCAGCCCGCCTTCGGTAGCCAAGTCCACCTTGTTAATGACAATTTCGGCGGCCATTCCTGAGATTTCTGCTAAGACCAACCGCTTATCCAACAGTTGTCGATTGCCGCTCGGCTCGGTTAGGGTGAACACGATAAACATGCCCGTGACATTGGCCACCGGTGGCCTCAACAGCGTGTTTTTGCGCGTGGCCACCTGGGTGATAATCGCCTCGCCGGGGTCAGTGGCTTCTAAACCCACCTGATCCCCCACCATAATCCGCCCTAGATCACGCTGAATCCGTCCACGCAGGTAGCAAAGGTAGCGCTGCCCATCGTCAGCCAGCACCGTCGGGCGATTGGCTTCCAAGCCAACCACTAAGCCCATCATCGCCTCGGCCGTTCGATGACATCCATCTTAAAATCCATTGCTCGCTCCCACGCCGTTGACCCCGTTGACCCCGTTAATGGCATTGCCGGGACTTGGGAAATTTCCGCTTGGGGGAGCCGACAGCACCACGCTGCCATCTTGAACCCCGTTCAGATAGAAGCTCACCAGAGCACTGGCACCATACCAGACCACGGGAAATCTGAGGTGCATGCCGGGATTCACTAATTGGTAAAAGACCTCTTTGTTTCCCGCTCTATCGACGACCTTCGCCTCTAAAAGGGAGTGTTTGTGAGCGCTTTTTGGCACCGTCATGGGCGGTGTGCTCTTGTTTCGCTGCAAGTGCGCGCTTTCAGGACTTGGGCCATCGGACACTTCCACACTCACCGAGGACACCCCTTTGATGGGCTGATAGGGTGCTGGTGACTGGTCCACCACCGTATTTACCGGATCGGTGCTATAGGTAGCAATCGGCGTTCCCATGTCCAAGTTTTCTTTGGCAATGGCTTTGGCGGCCTCAGACGGGGTCATGCCGACCACGTTGGGCATGAGGATGGGCTTGGTGGGGCCCTTGGAGACCAAAAGCGCCACCGTCGACCCTCGGGGAGCAGCGTGGTGGGCAGAAGGCGATTGCCCCAATACCAGTCCGCGCGGCTCCGATGACCGTACCCAGTGCACGTGCCAGCGCAGTCCGATGGAATGCAAGCGTTGCTCGGCGTACGTGGCCGTCTCTCCTTTGAAGTTTGGCAAGGGAACGGGAACGGGACCGGAGGAAATGACTAATTCCACCGTTTGCCCAGCCTTGACGGGGCTTCCCGGAGCCGGTGTTTCACTTACGATGTTGCCTTTCGGGGTCTTATTCGAGGACGAACGCCCGGCTATGCGGACCAAGAGCCCTTTGGCGTGCAGTTGCTTTCGGGCTAGGGCCAATTTGGCGCCACGGACGTTGGGAACGGCCACCGTGGGCGTGTTCAACCAATGGTAGAAGGCGAAGAAGCCAAAGGCAATAACCAGGGCGGTCGCGGCCGCGGCCATCAGCCACAGGCGTTTGGGGTTTTTCTTCGTCTCATCCTTGGTTTTGGCCTTGGCGCGCGACGGGAGTTCGTTGCGAGGCACGACCGCAACGGGAAGAAGCGGGGCGGGCGGCAAATCCGCTTCGGGATCCAAGACCCTCAGGATTTCGGTGCGCATGGCAGAGGCGCTTTGATAGCGTTCAGCAGGATCCTTAGCGAGGGCTCGCGCGACAATGCGACTGACGGACTCAGGCAGAGTAGGTCGAAGGCTACGCACGTCCGGCGCCTGATCCTGAAGATGCTTCAGCGCCACCCCAATCGCGCTCTCGCCTTCAAATGGCAAGCGGCCGGTCAACATTTCAAAGAGCACGACACCCAAAGAATAGAGGTCTGACTGGGCACTAACCAGCTTGCCTCGAGCTTGCTCAGGGCTCAGATATTGCACCGTACCTAGAAAGGAACGGGTGTTGACCAACGTACCCGACGTGGTCGCGTAAGCAATACCGAAATCGGTCACCTTCACCGTCTTATCTTCGGCAATCAAGATGTTTTGGGGCTTAATGTCGCGGTGGACCAGTTTTTTGGCGTGCGCCGCATCCAGCGCTTCGGCCACCTGTTCGGCAATGGAGAGGGCCTCGCGTACGGAAAGCACCGGTTCCGCGTCGAGTTTCGCGCGCAGCGTGTCGCCGCGGATCAACTCCATCACAATGTAATGCAGGTCCGGTTCTTCCTTGCCCACATCAAAGACTTGGACCACATGGGGATTGGTTACCGAGGCAGCCGCCCGAGCTTCTTGGTCAAATCGCGCAACAACGTCCCGATCTTCCGTCCATTGTTGCTTTAAAATTTTTATGGCGACGATGCGGTTCAAGGTTAAATCGCGGGCACGATAAACCAACGACATGCCACCGGTGCCGATGCGTTCCAAAACCTCGTAGCGCCGCCCAAGAATCTTTCCTACCATGATCTACACCAACCCCATACCGGATTCCGCCAGCACCACCGTCACGTTGTCCGGTCCGCCAGCGCGCAAAGCTTCCTCGATCAAGGCATCGACCGCCTTTTGGCCCCGCTCGCGTCGACAAATGTCGAAAATCATTGCGTCAGACAGTGCGTTGTATAAACCATCGGTGCACAAAAGAAGACGATGATCTTCCTTGGCCCAAGGCAGCACCTTGCTATCGACACTCACACGAT
>JAKAAL010000352.1 GCA_021802375.1 Bacillota bacterium
GATCGACTTGGACGCTTACGATATTCCCATCGCCTACGGGGAAAATGTGTATTTGGTAAAGCCTGATCTCACCGGAGTCCAGGCCAATCCCTGGCAGTTCCAATATCTGTATCAATTTCAGTACATGAAACTGACTCATGCGCAAACCGAATCCAAAACCCCACGCGGAGATCTTGGACCGGAGATATTGCCCGACGGACTTTGGTTTCGGCTAGTGAGCCAAGACGCTTTTGGGTAGCCGGGGCCTCATCAACTCCCCTCTCTTCGTTCGCCCACCGCGCTCGCCACGCACCAGCATTTGCGCCCAGTCCGACGCAGGACGCGTGAGCCACTTAGGAATTGACCTCTCGTCCAAGATCACGCATATTTTGACAGGAGGATTTTGGCGAATTGAAGCGAAATCGCTTAAACAGAGACAACATGGTGGAGGTGGGATATCGATGGATGACAAGGAACTCAACGAGACCTCTGGAGTCAGCGCTTACGCTGAGGCCTATGGATCTTCCTTTGCGAATTTAACTAAAGCCGTCAAAAAGTTAGGCGCCTTAAAAAACGTCAGCGTCCAAGTCGATCAGATGAATATGGTCACGCTCAAAAAACAACTGGACGACATTCAGAGACTGAGCGAGGAGAGCTTGCGCTTAGCCAATTTTCTGGCGGAAAGGACTGCGGCCCATCGCATGGCCGTGTCCGAAACGGATCAGCGCGAATGGACGGACCTCTTTCGTGCCAACCTTTCCACTCAGCGGACCGTAGAAGGGGATTTTCCCCAGTTTCTAGTATTTCCTATCGAAATTCGGGTCGATTTTGCCAACGACCAAGTGTTGATCAACAAGAAGATCACGCGAAAACTCCATCCGAAGGCGGTAGCCGACGCCGTAGAACGCGAACTCAACCGAGTTTACGCGGAACGATTTAATCCTCAGCAATTCATGAAAGTGCTTTTGCGGGCCTTTGACTTATTGATCGCCGAGGCCGGAACCAATAACGTGAAAACGCAATCCGTCCCCTTGACCGAGGTGTATAAGCTCTTAACTCTGCGCGCCGGCTCATCGAGTTACAGCGCAGTGCAATTTGCTTTCGACATCTACCGCTTCCGCCGCCAAGAAGAGCGTAGTCTCAACGGACGTCACGTCACCTTTGGCGCCTCTAAGAATCGATCGGGCTACATCATTCCTCGACAAGGCCGCGATCCTGAGGTCCTAGGATCGTTGGAAGTCACGGGGCCTGAGTCGGCGCCATGACCCATCAGGACGCTTGGCGGATATTTAGTGCCCATCCGGGGGCAGAAATGCTTGCTGACAGCAGTATTCAAGAAACTTTCTTGGATGTCGGCGGCTTGGAGGCATTTTGGCGCAAGTGGTATCTTGAAGACTTTATCTCTAGCGGCTATGGCAAGGTCAAGTTTTTGTTTGGCGGTATGGGTGCAGGCAAAACCCATTGGCTTCGCCGTTTGGCGATCACTAGCGACCAACTGGGCTACTTGGTCGCTTTCATCGACGCTCGCCTTGTTCGCCTCTCGGACATCGAAGAACTTTATCGCGCAGTAGTCGCTGCCATTCCCCTCGCCGCGGTGGTCGATCGTGCCTGCCGCAAAATCATTGTCGACGACCTCGGATATCGTGAATTTGATGGTGACGTGGTTGAGTTCTCCTATTGGTTGGAACATGATCGCGAACTGGATCCCGCGCTTTTTCGCCGCGACATCCGTGAAGCGGTGGACCGATGGCTCCATCCTCAGGATTTAGCCACCGATTTTCTGCTAGCCATCCGCTCTTGGATTTATCAGCGATTGATGAACGAGACCAATCAACACGTCCCCGAGGGATGGCTTTTGGGCGAAAAACTGATGGCACCCGAACGCAAGAGTCTTGGTGTGAAATCGAGCATCAACCGCCGAAACGCCCGAGCCGTGCTCTCTTCGCTAGCTGCTTTTAGTCATGCAGCGGGATTTCCAGGAATTCTGATGGCAATCGACAACTTCGATTCCGTAGCCAAAACAACGCGCACCGAAGGTGAGATCTACTACACCCGCGGCAAACGCGATCAAAGTTATGAGATGATGAGACAACTGATTGACGAAAGCGTGCATACGCCGTTTTTGATGCTGGTATTAGGGGGAGATCGACAACGGCTGAGCGATAGCCGATCGGGATTCCCATCCTATCCTGCGCTTTGGGCCCGAATCGAAAATGAGATCTCCACAGATAGGGTGAACCGATTCGCTGACGCCATTGTCTTGGACGATCTTTGGCAAGAGGACATAGAAAACGTCAAACGCCTAGCGAGCGTGTGGTCTCTGCATCATCCCGAGATCACCCCTCCGGCCACCCGTGCGGAGACCGAGACCGCCGTCGGGCTAGAATGGTCGTTGGCTCGAAGAGTGGTCATGGCGGTCATGTCGGATCGGAATCTCGACATCGGGGAGGGCGATTTGGATGAATAAAGAGCGGGTCATTATCGAGGGACTGCGTTCGGGTGTGCCCTTTCGAGAAACCGCCCAGGCATTCACTGTGGGCCGAACTCACAATCTGACGATCATCGGTCGCCTGATGGAAGCGGTCGAGCAGGGACGGCAAACACCGGCCCAAGGCATGATCATTCGAGCCCAGTACGGAGAAGGCAAAACCCACCTCTTGCATGCCTTGGCGGCGATGGCGGAAGAACGAAATTGGTTGGTCAGCATGCTCACGCTCAGCAAGGAAACTCCGCTTGACCGACTCGACTACGTGTATCCCAAGATTATGCAAAACGTGTACCGTCCTGGCAGCCATCAACCTGGATTCGAGGCCGTCATTCGGGAAGCGCTGAGGGCGCCGCATCTAGTTCCCGACTCGCGCCTACTGCAAGCCTCCGACCGCGTTCATGCCGTTTTGGACAACCTGATTCATCAAGACAATGGCTTTGAGGCCCTGCTCGATGATGTCTCTGGGAACTTCGTGACGTTGGCTGATATCAAGCGTTTTACCCGTGACAATTTTTCGCGGCGCCTGCCCATAGCCTCATCTCGAATCAAAGATGAAATTCCTCACTATTTTCAACTGGTCAACTGGCTCATTGCGCACACCGAATATGAAGGCCTGTTGATTTTGTTCGACGAAGTCGAACTCATCGGAAAGTTTGGCCGCGGTGGTCGAGCGCGCAGCTACGTGAATATGGGCCGCTTTCTGAAGGGCATCGGCGATCATCTGCTGAGTATCTGGGCGGTCGCAGGCAACTTTCAAACCGATGTCATCTTGCCCCGCAAGGACCACGAAGTAATCGAGCAGTGGCTCTCGTCCCGGCCTAAAGAAGCCGAAGGCGTGGCATGGTCTAACGCTGCGCTCGATGAATTGTCGTCGGCCAGACCTCTGGACCCGCTAACCCCGGAGCAAATCCGCGACATGCTAGGAGAAATTGCCGCGCTGCATCAAATCGCCTACGAGTGGGATTGCGGTCTCGACGGCGCCGCCTTCTATCAACTGGTCCGAGAGCACATGGACGTGCTCGACGCTCGTCTGCGCACCTGGATTCGCATGGCCATCAGTCTCCTAGACATGCGCTGGCAATTTGGCGATGGGGCGTCGGTAAAGGCTCACGACATCGAAGAAGTCGACTTGTCAGAGGATCGGAGTTACGAAGAAGCACCGGATGCAGACGAAGACTCAGAGCATCCCTGGCGAAGCCATTAGAGGCTCCCCGGGTTTTCGGCTACGTATCCAGACTCAACGGTTCTGAGGGTTTTTGGGGATTCCATGGCGCATAAGACGCCCCGTCGGGTGCCATCCGTTACGGGGCGTCGCCTATCCTTCATCAAAGAACTAGAAGTCGAAGTGATCGGGGTCGGGACCGAATCGTTGGTCGCGATTCATATCGTCGATAGCTTGCATGTCTTCGTCGTCCAATTCAAAATCGAAAACCTGAGCATTTTCGATGATCCGATCTTGATGGACCGACTTCGGGATGGTAACAATCTGACGCTGCAGATCCCACCGCAAGACAATTTGTGCTGCTGTCTTTTGATATTTCTGGGCCAAGGTCGTGATCACTGGCTGATCCAGGTGGCCTTGCATCAAAGGACTCCAGGCCTCGATTTGAATATGATGGCTGCGACAATACTCCGCCAACTCAGTCTGGCGGAGCAGCGGATGCAACTCCACCTGATTGACCATGGGGACGACGTTAGCCTCGGCCAAGAGGGTGTCAATGTGATGGCCTTGAAAGTTCGATACGCCAATCGCTCGCACTCGGCCCTCTTCGTAAATGCGTTCTAGCGCCCGCCACGTTTCCTGATACTTGCCAGCGACCGGCCAGTGAATAAGATACAAATCCAACGTCCCCAACTTCAGTTTCTCCTGGGTCGCATCAAACGCCTTTAAGGTCTGATCGTAGCCTTGATCACTGTTCCATACCTTACTGGTCACAAAAATTTCGTTGCGAGGGATCCCCGAAGCGCGAATGGCATTGCCGACTCCGACCTCATTGGCATACAAAGCAGCGGTATCAATGTGCCGATACCCTGCCTCTAAGGCATAGCGCACGGAATCCTCAACCACCTGCCCTTCCGGCGTTCGCCACACCCCTAATCCAAACCAGGGCATGGCCACCCCGTTGTGCAAGGTAACGGTGTCGCTCAAATGTTTGGCCGTCATCTTGTTCCTCCTATGTGTTGACTCTGCTCAAAGTCTATGTTGCCTTCATACCCTTTCATGGTACCATATCATCCGTGCGAACCAGGGAACTTTCGCCCGCCGCCGAATCTGATCAAATCTTGGGGGGTTCTCCGGTCTTTAACGGCTTCCACCAGGTTTCGTGTTGGCGGTACCATGACACGGTCTCATCTAGGGCCGAGAGCCAGGCATGACGAGCGTGCCATCCTAGTTCCGTCTCTAACCTGGTTGGATCGATGGCATAGCGCCGATCGTGGCCCAAGCGGTCGTCCACCGGCACAATCACCGTTTCGGGCAACTCCATCTGTCTCAGCAGTTCCAGAGCCACCTCTCGATTCGAATGTTCATTTCGCGCCCCGACGTTGTAGACCCGACCCGCCTGACCTCGGGTCAGCACCTCCCATACCGCTTCTACATGGTCCATGACGTAAATCCAGTCGCGAATATTGTTCCCATCCCCATACAGCGGCCATGGCTTGCCCTCCACGCCATTGGTGATGAACAGAGGAATCAGTTTCTCTGGATATTGATACGGTCCATAGTTATTCGAACAGCGCGTAATCACCACATTCTGGGCATAGGTATGGTGGTGAGCCAAGACCAAAAGGTCGGCAGAAGCCTTAGATGCCGAATAGGGACTCGAAGGATCGAGCGGGCTTTCCTCAGTAAAAAAACCGTCAGACCCGAGACTGCCATAGACTTCGTCGGTGGACATCTGTAAATATTTGCCGACACCGTAACGCCGCCCGTAATGCAACAAAACTTCTGTACCTAACACATTGGTCGAGATAAACGGTTCAGGGTCCGCAATCGAACGATCCACATGGGATTCAGCTGCTTTGTATGCCAATGAGGTCGGAG
>JAKAAL010000353.1 GCA_021802375.1 Bacillota bacterium
CACTGTGAGATTTCCCCCAGCGCTGTTTTATATTCCAGATGGAGAAGGAAAGGAGAACGAGAGTACCCAAACCGACCGTGTTTATCCAGCGTAATGGGATTACCGGCGCTTTAAAAACGCCCAACCCCAGGCGGTTGGGGGTGACGACCAAATAGGGAATACTGTTGTTCACCAGGGGGTGAAGCTGAGTGATCGGGTTGATGTTGGGGGTAGGGGACGTGAGCTGCATCACCTCGGGACTGTAACTGAAGACCAATGGTGAGGTGAGGAGGTGCCCAAATGGTTGGCCCAACACCTTTCCCCGGATAACGACGTGGGGAGTAATGGTCAGTGTGTAGGTGTTATAAGGAAGCCCGGTTTGCTGGTTTACCTGACTGATGTGGGCATTTAAAGCATCGGTGTCAATTGTGCCCTTCAAGGCAAAATTGGGTCCTGTCCAAGAGCTTTGGGGGGAGAGAACCCAGGAAGAACTCCACCCCGAACTGCTGACCATATTGGCCATCAGTTCACCCTGGCCCGTAACGCCATTCCCCTTGCTTCCGGGGCTTTGCCACCGACCTTGAAAAATAATCTGTACGGCGTGGGTGAGTTTGAGGAACACACTCGATCCTGGCACTACCGTGCCGGTCGGGTACACAGTGCCTTTAGGGACGTGGGCCTGGTAAAGAAATTGGCTGTGAATCTGGTAAGGGATGCTGCGTATGATATTGCGATGCACTGGACTCATCCAAGCCCACACGGCCGCCGCCAGAAACGCAGCCGCTAAAATTTCTGTTCCAGCCAGCAACCAGTAGTAGATTTTGGGACTTCTAGGTAGGGTGGTTTTCACATGTACCCGACTCCTTTCAATGCTAAATGCATGAATAAATTTTCTGTGGTTCGCGCCGTGCAGGTGTGGTCCGTTGGTTGAATGAACGCGAACATGGCCCATACCGCCCCATAATAAAAGGGTCAGACCCATCATCAGACTGGCGGCATGCCAAGGTTGGCGGAAAAATGCGATCCAGTTACCGGCTCCAGGTATGGCCCACAAAAACTGTCCTATAATTTGGGACTGGATGGGGTGATAGGCATCGATAAAGGCATTGTTCAGGCCCTTAAACAAGTAGTGTGTGCCGACTTGCCCCACGATCTGGTGAAAGAGGACCGAATGAAGCTGAAGATTGTGGTAGGCAGCTAATTCTCCGACGTGATAGTGGGAAGCGACGGTAACGATCACCACATCATTGGTGTGAAAGCGTGGCAACATGCTGGTACCTTGTACAATCAAATAGGAGAGACGGCCCCCGAATTTAACAGGTGCCAAGTTTAGCCAGGCCTCAATGAGTGCAAGGAAGCCCAGAACATATTTCAGAGGTCTCAACGGGTGTGATGATGGTGCATGGGCCATAATCTCCCCCCCTCACGGGCCAGTAATAGGGTGTTGTAATGTGGGAACCGGATTCCGTACCGGAAAGTGGAGAATTATCTGAGTGGTTCCGGCACCCGAGGGATTTACATCATTAGCGGCCATCACGCCTGTCAAAATTCCTCCGATAAAGGCCAGTAGCACCACGCCAGCTAACATAATCACCACGTGTCGCATGATGGCTGATCCCTTCTTCCGTTTTAAAGTGGCAACCGACGAGGGAAGGGAGTGTTGGTTCCCTTCCCCAGCTGCGGCTTACTGGGCTGCGGATACGTTCAATGTTTCAGCAGGCTGGACCGACTGACCGGGTCCCCGCGTACTGCAACTCCAAGTAGTAACGACATTGTTCACTGCCGTGAGATTACAGATGTATTCCGGACCTCCCGGAGGTGCTGGCCCCAAGGGCCCAGGGCCTGGGCCATTGAACCAGGCATAGGCACTGGTGGCGGCCCCCGCGCCGTCAAGCATGGGGGTCAAGGAGAAACTCACCTGTTTGATATGCTGCCCTTGCGGACCCAAGGTGTAGTGAATGTCCGTGACCGAGTAGCCTGAAATGGTATTTTGTCCTTGGCCGGCTCCCGAGACCGGTACATTATTGGTGGCCATGAAGGCGTAGGCGGATCCGCCTAATAGCACTGCACCCCCGATAGGCAACAGGAACTGGACCAAACGGGACATCTTTTTAACCCTCATATCCTATTCATCCCTTCTCCCGTGATTGGAGCGGGTGAGCCTATGGGCTCTTCTATTTGCCGGTCTGTCGCACTATTCCCTTTCCACCCGCGTTAAGCGCCCGAGTAACATCGTCGCGGGTATTGCTGGGCTCCGTGCATTCCGCTCCACAGCCAGCGTAGAGGATATTGTAGCGTCTGATAATTGCCCACAGGCGGGATTTATTGTCTCCATAATGCTATGGGTCATAAGAACTACCAGGCGGATGATATAGGTCTCAGGACCTATTTTGAAGTTTGCATGGTGGCTCAAGAGGAAAATTCTCGGTTCGTGTTGAAATATAAGGGTGCTTGTTAACTGCTGAGGGCGTATCGGTGCAAGACATCGGTTCTTGTTAAATCAAGAAATGGAGGACAATTCCATGCCCGCGTTATATTCCTTAGTAATCATCAGCAACTCACCTATCATAAGAGTGGGTCTACAGGCTATCTTTCAAGCGGACCCTATTTTTTCCGTTTTGTCCCACAATGCAGACGGAATGGAGTTGTTTAATAAATACGAGACCTACCCCCAGATTTTTTTACTTGATATTGACCATTGCGACACCTTAAAAGATGTGGTGATGCGTATCTTAACTACCACCACAGGTGCAAAAATAGTGGGATTGATCTCTTTGGAGAATGAAAAACTACTAATGGAATCGATCCGCTTAGGTCTTGACGGAATTATAGAAAAAGCCAGCCCTCCCGAAACGATTTTCAATACCGTTAAGATGCTATCCATTGATTATTCATTCGGTCTTGTATTAATTTCTTCCGTATTTTGGTCAAACTATGTTGCCCCTAAGCTTCTAAATTTTTGGTGTGATCCCCAAAAGCCAGACTTATTAACACTGCGGGAACTTGATGTCTTGTCGCTGTTGGACAAAGGCTGTTCCAATCTGGAAATCGCCATTCAGCTCGTTATTTCCCCCCATACCGTCAAACGTCATGTTGAGCACCTGCTTAAAAAATTTGACGCCAAGGATCGCCACGAATGTGTGAGAATAGCTCATGCGTCTGGGCTATTACAAACCGCCAGGCGGCAACAATCCTCACCGGCGAAGGTGGCAGAAAGACCTAGTTTCCCGTCATCATGTGAACGGACGGTTCCCGTTTGGGGTCAGGCAGTGTTCAACGGGGAACCTCTACAATCCGAAGAAATTCACCCCTATTAAGGAATTGAGTGGGCAACCCGTTTGGCACAGGTAGGTAGGGGGACGCAGTATGCAGTGCAGAAGGGAATGACGTCTGACATTGTTGCGCTGAAAATTTGAATGCGGTTGCCCGGTTCTCATGACCTGTTACTAAATTTTTAAAGATGAGAGACGATGAAAGGACCATAAGTTGTGCAAAAGGAGCCAGGTAACATAACAGCATGAGCGGCAGTCCCTCGAAAGTGCCGCAGCAGCGGCCCGAGAGGGTCGTGGTCGAAGACATTTGTGTAGTGCGCGGGCGGGGGACCGGGTCTCGCGAACTCTCTCGTGGGGGTCGCGTTGGTTGCGTTTGGTCCTGAAGAACTAAGTGGAGTGTCTGTCCCAAGAAGAAGGTTCCGATTAGAGACGGTGAGCCCGGCCTATACCTCGCAGGAGTGTCAGGTATGTGGATTCGTCCACAAAGTGCGCCGACCACCCATCCCGGATTGTGGGGGCAAACGGATTTTGACGCCGAAAGACCGCGTTAAGAAATTCCCTAGTTTGTATGATTTACTTCTCTAAAGTAGTAAATCATTTCGCGCCCCGCGAGATGCAGGGGCTTCTGCTCGCTATGGCGAGCGCCGCCACGCCGGGACGGCCTACTCGACCCCCATGGCCAAGGTAATGGCCGGACGCCAAAAACATTATGTCATGAGTTGGCCCGCAAGGAGTTCGGCGTCACGTTGCAGCACAATAGCACAATAAATTGTACAGATCGAGAAGTGCCATAATCTCTGCGATTGATCACTCATAGGCCCAATATCCGAAATGAAGGGTATTGACAATCCAAAACGTTTTCGGTAATTTATATCCAACGATTGTAATGTTGTGAAATTTGTGACGTGGAAGTGTTGGCTGTATGCCAGTGACAATTCGGGATGTTGCTAGAGCGGCGGGGGTGTCTATAACCACTGTGTCCCGAGCGTTTAACGGGTATGACGATGTGGGCCCGGATACGCGCAAACGCATATTAAAAGTGGCCAAAGAATTAAATTATCGCCCCAGCCACGTGGCACGCAGTTTGGTTTTACAGCAAACCCAGAATATAGGCCTGTTAATCTCGGATTTCAATGCGAATCGAGGCGCTCACCACTTCTTGTTTGACGTTATGGTTGGAGTTCATGACCGTTTGGCTTCTATGGGATATGATGTGACGTTGGTGAGCACCACCACGGCACGGCAGCGTCTGATCAGCTATATCGATTTTTGTACTGAACGCCGATTGGAAGGCGTTATCGTCATGGGCATGCGACTGGATGATCCCTACATGCAAGAGGTTGCTGAAGCAAAATTGCCGTCTGTGGGCATCGACCTGCCGATTTTAAGCCGATATTGTGGGTACGTTATGACAGATAACGTGAACGGGGCCAAACTAGGTATGCAACATTTGCTAGGGAAAGGCTATCGTCGGATCGGGTTTGTCAACGGAACCCAAAAAGCGGCGGTAAGTGTTGATCGTCTGCGAGGGTATCAATTGGCTCTCGAAGCGGCCGGATTGGGCACCGATCCTGATTTGATAGTCCATTCCAACTTTTTGGTGGAAGGCGGGGAAGCCGCGACAGAAATGCTCTTAAGTCGCGTTCCAGACCTTACCGCTATTTTTTATGCCAGTGACCTCATGGCGATTGGCGGTATGCGCTATTTGCATCGTGTGGGCAAGCGCATACCTGAAGATGTTGCGGTCATGGGATATGACAATGTGGATGTGGGGGAATGGAGTACCCCTGCATTGACCACCGTTTCGCAGCGGCGTTATGAGATGGGCTTGTATGCAGCGGATATGCTGATAGGTATGCTACAGCATGATGAGGAACCAGGGGGACGCCTATTGCCATCGGAGTTGGTGATTCGGCAAAGTACGTGAAATACCCAAAGAGTAGGTGACGTGCTGAGGTACCGCTACGATTTCCTTTAGACCGAAAACGTTTTTGTATAGCCGGAAGGGGTTTTGGTGAGTGAATTATGGAGTAATAAAGGAAAACGATTTGTTCTATGTTTTTGGAATAGAAGGAATAATTGGGCAACTATCTCATCATGGACTCTATACTCGCGACACACGCTTTCTCTCGCGGTTGCAATGGCATATGAACCCCGATGTATTGGTTTTGCTGGAATCCGATACCTCAACCGGGTATGAGAGTGTCTACCGATATA